>JAKEFK010000016.1 GCA_022616075.1 bacterium | reverse complement strand
TGCGTCTCGCAGTCCCGTACGAACTCAACAATCTTGACCCTCACTACAGGACAACCCTAAGTAGTTTCTCTATCCTTTCAAATTTTTATGAAACACTAGTGACTTCCGATGCAGAGATGAAAATCCAGCCCCAGCTTGCCGTCCGCTGGGAAAATCCGAATTCTTTCACCTGGATTTTTCATCTGAATCCCGCCGCAAGATTCAGTGATGGAAAACCTTTACTTGCAGAAGATGTAATCTATTCTTTCCGACGACTGTTGTCCGACCAAACCCTGGAGGCCAGCTCCTACCTGAACGGAGTAACAGAAGTTACAGCGCTGACTACCCGGACCATCAAGGTTGTAACGTCTCAACCCAGCGCAATTTTTCTGAATCGCGTTCAATTCGTCCCGATCATTCAAAACGGCGCCGCTACAGATAATCTTAAAAGAAATGTTCTGGGTAGCGGGCCATATCTTGTTACGGAATGGAAGCCGGGCGCGATCATCCGCATTACGAGAAACGAAAACTATTGGAGCAGAAAGCCGAAGGTTCGGGTTGTTACGTATTATCTCGAACGACGGCCGGAGGAAGCTCTTCGGATGATCCAGGATGGTTATTGCGAGCTTGCACAATACAATCGAAAAGATGCAGCAGCAAAAATCGCTGGAGAAAAACGCTTACAGGTTCTCAAGCGGCCGAATCTCTTTCTAAAACTGTTGAGCATGGATTTGGTCCGCGACAAGACGCCCCATTGCAGCGTTGAACCGAATCCACTTCGAAACAGACTGGTCAGACAGGCGATTCATCTGGCGATTGACCGAACGGCTCTAATCAATGCTGTGTTGACAGACGGTTTGCCTGCAATCGAACCCGTACCTTCTTTTGTGTTCGGATTCAACCCGGAAATTGCTGCACCGGTTTACAATACCGGGAAGGCAAAAAGTCTACTTCATGATGCAGGACTTCCCGGCGGCTTTCCGATTACCTTACACACAAGAAATATATTCCACAACGATGCAATCGAATTGAAGAAACAGCTTAAGGAAATTGGGGTGCAATTAACGTTAAGCATTTGGCCTGACTCAGATTATTTCGCGATTCGGGATCGCGGTGAGACCACGCTGGCGCTGGATCAATTCGGAAGCGCAACGGGAGATGCGAGCGAAGTTTTAAACGATGCCTTTCATTCGACTGATTCGGAAAATGGATACGGACGATACAACTACGGGAATTACACAAACAAAGATTTCGATCGCGATATTGAAGCATTGAATCAACTGGAAAATATGGATAGCCGCCAGGCAAAACTGGCGGAGTTGATGTCAAGGTCAATGGAAGAACTTGTCTGGATCCCTCTTTATTTTGACCAGGACATCTACGTTCTGGATCGTAAAGTGCAATGGACTCCCCGAATTGATAGCCACATTTTCGCCCGCGATTTTCAATTTTAATCACTTGGCGTTCTTGGCGGCTTTGCGGTTAAGAATTTAGATCCTAGAGATTAGCATCCATAAGAAGGGGATGTGGACCGCAAAATGAGCGATGATGCCGGGCCAGGTGTTGCGCAGACGCTGAGCGACGAAAGGTAACGCGAGTGAAGCTGGAAGCATTTGAATTTGCTGCCAGGGCATGAATAGATGAAACGCATTCCATAGGAATCCATGGACTAGCCACGTCCATTTCCCGTAAACAAGTTCCTGGCGCGGCAGAATGTAACCGCGCCACCAGAATTCTTCGCCCAGAACATTACATGCAAGAAACCCGAGCATGCCTGCCAGAATGAACCAGTTTCCTTTTAAGGAAAGATCCATGAAATAGTTCGGATCCTTTTCAAACATGCGAATGAGGATTTTTGGCTCAGGGAAAAAATCGGCAATCCAGGTGTAAGTAAAAGAAAGCAATTGGATGGAGCCGAACATGAAAGCCGCCAGACCGATCGTCCAGATCCAATCCACCGGCCGGATTCTGCGCAACCGAAAGCGTTCCAGAAATGCCTGCCGATTCCAGGGATGCCCTTCCTTGCGATAAAAACGGAAGGAAAGCAAAAATAAAAGTAAGAGAGGAACGCCAAGGGCCACCAGAAAAGTAATGAAAAGACGAACCCCCATGAGATCCATTAAAGGAGCCAATCCCCAGAACATCAAAGTCATCAAGAGGAATGGGAGACCCAAATAAAGCAGGCTGCGCGGAAAAGATAAAGGTGGGATCGATTTAGTATCCATTTGCCAGGAGTCCACTCATCCGCTTATTCTGTAATTTCATCACCTTTGTATTGACACAGGTCACACTTTACAATATTCAATGGTTTAATCAACCAAAAGAAGTGCCATAGCAATGAGTAATGAGCAATGAGATAGTGTATCCGAGGTCTCATACTCATTGCTGATTACTCTGGAACTCTTAAAAAAAGGATATAGGATGCATTCAATCAAAATCGTCTTAGTCATTTCTCTGCTTCTCATAAGTAGTTTTTCTTTTGCCGACTGGCCTTCCTGGCGAGGGCCGAACCAAGATGGCGCTTCACCAGAAAAGGGGCTGATCTCTCAATGGTCAGTCAGTGGTGAGAATCTCATCTGGAAAGCGGACTTTGTGGGACGTTCGACTCCAGTTGTCATGAATGGCCGCGTGTACGTGATCGGTCGAACCGGTCATGGCATCACGATGCAAGAACACATTGCCTGCTACGATGCAAAAGATGGACGCAAAATCTGGGAGAAAAAATACAACGTCTATAACTCCACAGTTCCTTTCAGCCGATTGGGTTGGGCAAGCCTTGTCGGCGACCCGGAGACGGGAAATGTCTATGCTCATGGTGTAGGAGGTTTGCTGATCTGCCTGGATAAAGATGGAAAACAGTTGTGGATACATTCTTTGACTGAAGAGTACGGACATCTTTCCGGCTATGGCGGCCGCACAGATACTCCCATCGTTGATGAAGACATGCTAATCATGGGTTTCGTTAGCTCTAGTTGGGGAGATCAGGTTCCACCACGCCATCGCTTTCACGCTTTTGATAAACGGACGGGTGAACTGCGTTACATCTCCACCCCGGGCGGCGCTGTATATGACTTCAACGTTTATTCCACTCCCGTTGTTGCTGTGATTAACGGTGAACGGTTGCTGATCGGCGGAAATGCCGATGGCGCAATCTACGCAATCCGAGTCCGAACCGGTGAAAAGGTTTGGGGATTTCTATTGAGCAAACGCGGCATCAACTCTTCAGTCGTAGTGGATGGAACAACTGCTTACGCTACTCATAGCGAAGAAAATGTTGATGAAGCTACGATGGGCCGTCTGGTTGCGATTGATGCAACCGGCAAAGGCGATATTACAAAGACTCATGAGCGATGGCGGTATACCGTGGAAGCGGGATACGCTTCTCCAGCAATTCACAACGGCATAGTTTATATCGTTGACAACTCAGCGAACCTTTATGCGTTTGACGCAAAAACGGGATCACTCCATTGGAAACAGAATCTTGGAACAGTGGGAAAAGGATCGCCGGTAGTTGCAGATGGGAAAATTTACGCAACCGAGGTCAATGGCACGATTGCGATTTTGCAGCCAGGGGCGGATAACGCAAAAGTTCTTGACTCAGAAAAAATAACTGTCAAAGGAGCGCGAACAGCCGAAATCTATGGTTCACCTGCGATCGCATACGGAAGAATTTATTTCACAACAGAAGAAGGAGTTTATTGCATTGGCGACAAGAAGGCGAAATTCAAAGCGGAACCTTCCAAAATGATTCCCGGTGCCGGAGAACAGCCTGCGGATAAAGGCGCTGTCCCTGCATTTTTGCAGGTGGTACCTGCCGATGTCATTTTGAAACCAGGCGAAACCACCCAATTCCGGGTGCGAGCATTTAACGAGAAAGGTCAATATTTGCGCGAAGTCGGAGGAGCCTGGACTGCGGGAAATCTGGGAACAATCGATAACACTGGAAAATTCGTCGCAGCTGCAAAGGGAGCATTTGCAGGCATACTGACTGGGGAAGCCGCTGGTTTGAAAGCAACTGCCCGTGTGCGTATTATTCCAGATTTGCCTGTGCACGAAGATTTTGAGACCATCGAACTGGAGAAAAGCCCTTCCTACTGGATCGGTGCCACCGGCAAATTTTTTGTCCGCAATAAAGGGGGCAAGAAAGTGCTTGTAAAGACAATCCTTGAAAGAGGCCTGCAGAGCGGCGATGTTTACATCGGTCCACCCTCATGGAGCAATTACACAATCCAAGCAGATGTTCTGGGCGCAAAAAACAAGCGGCGTCTTCCGGATATGGGGATCATAGCATCCGGCTATAAGGTCAGCATGATGGGGAATCATCAGCGTTTGCAGCTCGTATCCTGGGATTCCGAACTTCGCATCAATCAAACGATTCCCTTTAAGTGGGAACCTGACACATGGTACACGATGAAATTGAAAGTGGATACGAGTGGCGAGAAAGGAATCCTCCGCGCGAAAGTTTGGCCAACCGCAGAGAAGGAACCGGATCAATGGACCGTGGAAGCGGAAGATCCCCTTCCCATCCGGTCCGGCAGCGCTGGAATCTATGGATTCTCAAATGCAGAAATCTACTACGACAATATTAGAATAACGAAAGAGTAAATTATGAAATTCAAATATCTTCTTTTTATCGTGCTTCTTGTTTCTTTCACAGCTTTTTCTCAGCAACCTGAAATCAATATGTTCGGAGGAACACCTTCCCGAAACATGGTTTCTTCAGAAAAGAATCTTCCTGATTCCTGGGATGTGAAATCCGGAAAGAACATCAAATGGACCGCTAAGCTCGGATCGCAAAGTTATGCGGGGCCGATTGTGGCAAAAAGTAAAGTGTTCGTCGGCACAAACAATGAAGGTCTGCGTAACCCAAAGCTGACTGGGGACCGGGGCAACATCATGGCATTCAACGAAGCCGATGGAAAGTTTCTGTGGCAGGCTGCGCATCCAAAGCTCTCCGCCGGGCGAGTGAACGATTGGCCTCTGCAAGGAATTTGCTCGACTCCTGCCATTGAAGGGGATCGTCTGTATTACGTCTCCAATCGTGCTGAACTTGTTGCTGCGGATACCGAGGGTTTTCTGGATAAGGAAAATGACGGACCGTTCGTGGAAGAAGCGGATAAAAGCGAACTCGACGCAGATTACATCTGGAAATTTGACATGATGGAAGAGCTCGACGTTTTTCCTCACAACCTCGCGGCGAGTTCTCCCTTGATTGTGGGCGATCTGATTTTTGTCATCACCGGCAATGGTGTGGATGAGGGACACATCAATATCCCTTCTCCCCAGGCTCCCAGTTTTATTGCTGTGAATAAGAAAACGGGGGGACTGGTTTGGGAAGATGCTTCTCCCGGCGAAAAGATTTTGCATGGACAGTGGTCCAATCCATCGTACGGTATCATCGGAGGTAAACCGATGGTTTTGTTCGCGGCCGGCAGCGGATGGGTGTATGCATTCGAACCGCAAACGGGCAAACCTCTATGGCAATTTGATCTGAATCCAAAAGACGCGGAGTGGGAACTCGGCGGAAGCGGCACACGAAACTATGTAATCGCCACACCGGTGATTCACAATGATCGAGTTTACATCGGTGTAGGTCAGGATCCGGAGCATGGCGAAGCGCCGGGACACCTCTATTCCATTGATCCAACGGTTGGTGAAGGAGACATCACAGCCAAGGCAGCCGTCTGGCATTTGGGAGTTGACAAGTTCAATCGCACACTTTCGACTGTCGCGGTTCATGAAGGTTTAGTGTACGCAGCGGATCTCAGCGGAAATCTGTACTGCATCGATGAAAAGACAGGTCAAATCTACTGGACCTACGAAGCATTTGCTGCAATCTGGGGCTCCCCTTTCGTTGCGGATGGAAAGGTCTATCTGGGAGATGAAGACGGCGACGTCGCGATTCTGAAAACAGGAAAGACGAAACAGGTGATCGCGGAAATCAATATGGGAACTGCGGTTTATACTACTCCTGTGGCACGCAATGGAGTTCTATTCATCGTGTCCAGGGAAAGTCTGTTCGCGATTCAGAATAAATAATACTTTCAGGAGTTCATCAATGTTCCGAAAGTTTTTTTTGCTAGTCGTACTCTTCCTAGCCTGTTCGGCTTTTGCCGATGACAAAACGGAAGAGTTTTGGAACGCGGTTCGTAAGGGAGACGTCGAAAAAGTAAAAACCTTTCTGGCGGAAGGAATCGATGTAAACGCGAAGAATCGTTACGGAGCAACAGCTCTGTCCTTCGCCGCCGATAAGGGACACGTTGAGATCGCCCGTCTATTGATCGAAAAGGGCGCGGATGTAAATGTAAAAGACACATTCTATAGAGCCACACCGTTGTCCTGGGCAATCTATAACAAACACGTCGAAGTCGCACAACTCCTGCTGGAAAAAGGTGCGACTGACGTAACGGATGCGCTTGGAGCCTCTATTGACAGCAAGGATTCTGCGATGGTCAAGCTGATTCTAGAGAAAGGCAAATTGAAGCCGGAAGAGTTGAGTGACGCTCTTGAGTTCGCCAAACAAGTTCAAGACCAGAGTATTGTTGATGCGTTAAAGCAGGCGGGAGCGAAAGAAGCAACCCAGTTTGCTGTGCCGGATGAAATTCTTCAAGATTATGCCGGAACCTTTCGCAATGAATCCGGAAATGAAGTGACTGTGGGAATCCAGGACAAGAAAGTGCTGCTGCAGTCGGCCGGTGCTGATCCCTTTCCATTGTCGGCGGTGGACAATACGACTTTCAAATCGGGTGGTTTCTCCATTACTTTTTTCTCCAAAGAAAACAAAGTCGCCGGATTCAACGTACAACGTCCGGATGGTTCCACCACCGTTTACAATCGCATGGAAGTGAAGACAGCATCAGCGGAACCACCTGCTGAAGTTCCAAGAGTGGTAAGCGCGCCGCCGGTAGGATCTTCTTCGTTCAGCGTGAAGACTGGGGGAAACTGGCCCTCCTTTCGTGGATTGAATGCAACAGGAATAGCTGATGGAGAAAATCCACCTACCGCATGGGATGCCGGAAAGTCAGTCAACATCCGCTGGAAAACTGAAATCCCGGGTTTAGCGCATTCCAGTCCGGTTGTCTGGGGGAATAGAGTTTTTGTTACCACTGCGATCAGCAGCAATCCAGACTCGAAGCTGAAACACGGACTCTATGGCGATGTCGCTCCGGACAAAGATTTATCGAAACACACCTGGAAAGTTTATTGTTTGGACAAGCAAACCGGAAAGATTTTATGGCAACGCCTGGTCGCTGAAGGAGTTCCCGAAGTGAAGCGACATCCGAAATCGACTCAAGCAAATTCCACGCCTGCGACCGACGGCAAGCATCTCGCAGTTTTACTGGGTAATGGAGAACTGCTGGTTTATAACATGCAGGGGGATCAGCTCTGGAAGAAGGATCTGGGCGTACTGAACTCCGGATGGTTCTACGATCCCGATTACGAATGGGGCTACGGTAGTTCCCCTGTTCTTTACAAAAATCTGGTGATTGTTCAATGTGATTTACACAAGAATTCTTTCATCGGAGCGTTTGATGTAAAGAGCGGAAAACAGATATGGCTCACTCCCCGCGAAGAAATCCCATCCTGGGGTTCCCCTACAGTTCACGTTGGAAAGGACCGCGCTGAACTGATTACCAACGGCACTGGTTTCATTCGCGGCTATGATCCTTTAACAGGCAAAGAATTGTGGAAGCTTGCGGGAAATTCAGAGATCACCGTTCCCACACCATTTGTTGCTCACGATTTAATTTATGTTACAAGTGGATACACTCCTGTCCAACCAATTTATGCGATCAAACTTGGGGCAACCGGTGATATATCTTTGAAGAAGGATCAGGAATCGAATCAATTTGTCGCGTGGAGCAAACAACGAGGTGGTCCATACATGCCTACCCCGATCGTGTATGGAGATTACCTTTACACATGCGCGAACAATGGCGTTGTAACGGCGTACAACGCGAAAACCGGTGAACGCATTTATCAACAGCGTTTGGGAGGGAAGGGAAGCTCGTACGCTTTTACCGCATCTCCTGTTGCGGCGGACGGAAAACTCTATTTCACGAGCGAAGATGGAGAAATATTTGTTGTCAAAGCGGGACCAACATACGAAGTCTTATCAGTGAACAAAATGGGTGAGGTGATTCTTGCAACGCCGGCAATCTCACAAAAGACATTCATCGTTCGCACACTAAACCACGTATACGGCATCAGCGAATGAACCGGGGTAACGCGGGCGTCTCGCCTGCAGAGCTAAAATGAACAATCTGCAAAAGAGAATCAACAAAGCTAAGGACAAGCTGGATGCGCACGTCCGTGAAGTCGTTCAGTGGCATTTTCATCCGGATACCGGCTGCCCGTTCTGGTTGGAGTATGCGAAAAAGCTCGATTTTGATCCACGCGAGAAAATCCGCAGCTACGAGGACCTGAAACTGCTGGGACACTTTGAAGATGAATGGCTTCGTGGTGGTCCTGTGCGCCGCTGGTTGCCCAAAGGATATGCAAACAAACCGGTTTATGTTTTTGAAACGGGTGGTTCGACCGGAGTGCCAAAGAGCAGAATCAACATCCGCGATTTTCAAATCGACTACGAGATGTTCAGCAATACTCTATCCAATGAAAGCTTCCCACCGGGCAGCGATTGGTTGATGCTGGGACCTAGCGGGCCACGCCGTTTGCGACTTTCCGTTGAACACCTGGCGCAACACCGCGGCGGAATCTCATTTTGCGTAGACCTGGATCCACGCTGGGTCAATAAACTCATCAAAGCAGGCAAATGGCAGGAACTGGATGAGTATAAGAGACACGTGATCGATCAGGCTTTGATCATCCTGAAGTCGCACGAAAACATACGCTGCGTTTTTACAACACCGAAACTGCTTGAAGCGCTTTGTGAAAAAATTTCGCTTGTCAAATATGGAATCAAAGGAATTTTTTGCGGAGGAACAGAAATGAATGCGCAGTTCCACCGCTTTGCGCGCGAAGAGCTGGTACCGGGAATCGATTTTGTTCCAACTTATGGCAATACGTTGATGGGACTGGCTTGCAATAAGCCGTTTAATCCGGCAGATAATTACGCAATCATTTATTACCCGCCGCATCCACGCGCTGTTTTCGAACTCGTGGACCCAAAAGATCCGGAAAAGCCGGTAGAGTATGGTCAAACAGGTCGCGTTATGTTGACCACGCTGACAAAAGAATTCTTCATGCCTCGTTTCCTGGAACGGGATGAAGCCGAACGCGCAGAACCCATTGATATCTATCCCTGGGATGGAGCAAAGAACGTTCGTTTATTCTCGCAGCTTCAAGACAGTGTGGTTGTTGGAGTTTACTGATGCTTCATATTCCCATTCTAAGAGCGGGTCAACCTTACAAGAGTTTGAACACGGTTCGCGTGGCCCACTTTCAAACGGGTGAACCCTTTGTGGAAGTGAGTCAGGCGAACACCGGACTCATCTCGAAAGATCTAACAGCAGCAAAAGAACACCGAAATGCGCTGGAGACTTTAACCGTTTCTGAGCTTATCGTGATCTGCAAGCGGGCCGCTCATGTCTTCTCCGGATCCAATTTGATGCTGGATGACGAGCACCAACAGTCTCCGGAAGATTACATTCGCCAGACTTCCGCCACCACAGGAATGCCGGAAGTCCTTTGCAGAAAAAACATGGCGAAAATCCATCTCGTTCTGGACAACATGGAATCGGTGCTTTACGGACTCACACGTGGACTCAATCTTTCCGTTCTGGATAATGGTTACGGAATGCAGAACGGACATGAAGTCAGTTATCTGTGCCTTTCGAATGTATTAGGAGCAATACTTCCAAACAATTCTCCGGGAGTTCACACTCTGTGGCTGCCTTCCCTTCCGCTCAAAGTGCCGGTTATTCTGAAGCCAGGCCGCGAGGAACCATGGACGCCTTACAGGATCGCGCAGGCTTTCATCCAGGCGGGATGCCCTCCTGAGGCGTTCGGCTTCTATCCGACAGATCATTCAGGCGCCACGGAGATCATGCTGCGTTGTGATCGACTTATTTTATTTGGCGATGAATCTACGGTTTCCAAATGGGCGGGAGACCGTCGTGTTCAGGTTCATGGTCCGGGACGAAGCAAATTGCTCATTGGGAACGATAAAATCGCGGAGTGGTACAAATACTCTGATGTGATGGTTACATCTGCGTTGGAAAATGGAGGCCGCTCCTGCATCAATGCTTCCGGTGTTTGGGTCCCTGCGCACGGGAAAGAGATCGCTCTTCATCTTGCGAAACGTCTTGTGAAAATTGATGCGCTGCCGATGGACCATCCCCATGCGCAGATTGCAGCTTTTGTAAATCCACAAGTTGCTCAACGCATTTCGGAATTGATCGATCGCTACTTGCAGATTCCCGGAGCGGAAGACATGACTGCAAAATTGCGGGAGGGCGGCCGTCTCATTCAAAAAGATGGCTGTACTTTCTTGCTGCCTACCGTTATCTGGTGTGAGGATCCTGAACATCCGCTCGCGAACATAGAATTCCTCTTTCCATATATAAGCGTGATTGAAACGCATCAGGAAGAAATGCCGCATCGCATCGGCCCAACACTTGTTGTAACTGCTCTGACCGAAAACAAACGCTTTATCGATCAGCTTCTCAGTTCCCGAAACGTTGACCGGTTGAATATCGGACCCGTTCCAACCAATCAGGTTTCCTGGTATCAACCTCATGAGGGAAATCTGTTCGAACACCTCTACCGCCAACGGTCCCTCCAAACCGTTTAAGGAGCTCACGCGTTATGGTCCGCAGGCCCTCCCCTGGGACGAATTGTTCCGATGCAAGGAGCGTCAATCATAAGATTTTGTCACAAGCCCGGGGATCCTCGAAAAGTGTTTGATATTTTGCGTGATCAAAACCTCGTTATATTCAATGGCAACGCTCGCAATCAGAGTATCGATGACACCGATCTCCCTTCCTTGAGCCCGAAGCGAGCCATAAAGCACTCCAAATATTCGTGCTGTTGATGTGCCGAAGGGAAGTACTTCAAACAAGGCGAGAATCTCATCCAGGGACTCTCTTTCTCTGCCAGTGTGCGTTTGAATGCCCGCGTAAAGCTCAGCAATCGTAAACAGTGAAATTGTAAGGGAATGTCCATTTTCCAATAATTTCTTCAGAAGATTTGTAGCCGGTCCAGTTTTCCGGCGCCTCACCTCCCGAATCAGATCAACGAGGAAAGTCGTATCAAGGCAGGCCATCCCTAGCGCCTTTCGCGCAGCTTTTCTTTTCTGAGGACCTTCGAAACGGAGGTTATATCCCTTAATGCCTTCTCGGAAAGATCACTTTTTCGTATTGTCCTTAAAAGATCTTCCAAACTTGGTTTGGGCCGAAGCCTCCTTTTGATCACCTGGCTGAAGGATTCCCCTTCTTTTTTTTGATCCGCCAGAAGCTCGTAAGCTTCCAAATCGATCGTAATCGTTTTTACAGCCATTCCGGCCTCCATGCACTTACATGCACTTACTATAAGTCATTCGCGGTAGATTGCAACATCATTTTCATTTTCAGACTATCATTCAAAGAAAGTGAAAAGGCAGCGAGAGAATTCCCATTTTCAAGTTGTGCTGGATGATGGCGGCCGATTGTCACGCCGCAAAACGGAACTTTTGTCCGATTGTGCCTACCTGTTCCAGGATGAGTTAGAAGTGGGCGGCGTGCTCACTTCAACGGTGATCATGTGCGCAGCGTGGCTTCTGGAACTCTATGAAATGAATTCCGGTGAGATCCTTTTTATCAAAGGACAGGAACACATTCACGCAACCGCAAAACGGTTTGGAGTTTTCTACCCACCTTTTTCGATTGCTCAGCCTTATTTTAAGAATGCGAAAGCCCGGTTGATAGGAATCGCTGCGACAGCGTCGCTGCCGTCCGGGCTCATCAACTCCCCAACAATATTTGAAGTGCCGGTCTTCAAAGCTCCTGAGTGCGCCGCAAATGCAATTGAAATATTGAAAGCCGGACAGAATCACCAAACAGTCGATAAAAACCCAAAACCATCTTTGCTTTCTCACAATGCGAAACGTTTGATTGACGAAAACTATCTTTCCTACCCATCGATCGCGCGCATAGCAGGGCGGCTTAACGTGACGCATGAGCATCTCTCCCGCCAATTTAAGCGGGACCTGGGAATGAGTCCGAGTGAATATCTTCGCCACTTGCGCGTTGCAGACGCCCCGCTCCGGCTTGCCAGAGGAGAAGAAATCATCGATGTCTCTTACGAGGTCGGCTACAATGATTTGAGCCGCTTTTATAAGCAGTTCCGCAAAACTACACACACTGCGCCGGGGAAATGTAAAACGATCCTGCGCCCCACTCAAAAGTAAGATCAAAAAACGCCAAGACTTCGCGGGAATCCGCGCGTAGACTCGTCATCGTGGAGGGAAAATGCGAAAAGTAAAATATCTTGTTGCGAACAGTCTCGATAACTTTATCGCGCGCAAAGATGGATCGGTGGATTGGCTTTTTCATGAAGGGGACTACGGTATGCGGGAATTCTTCGCTTCCATCGATACGGTGTTGATGGGGCGCAAGACTTATGAATTTGCCCTCGCTCACAGTCCGAAGCGCAAACAAAAGAACAAAAGCGCAAAACCAAAAAAGAAAGCCTCCTCTAAGCATGCGATTCAGACCTATGTTTTTTCGCGTACGATACAGACCACTCCCGATGAAGGCGCCACAATCATCTCAGAAAATGGTAATGAGTTCGTCCGAGCTTTGAAAAATGAACCCGGGAAAGATATCTGGTTGATGGGAGGAGGAGATCTGGCGAGAAGTCTGTTTGTGGAAAATCTGGTGGATGAAATCAGCCTAAACATTCATCCGGTTTTGCTGGGATCAGGAATTCCACTCTTTCCCGAAATAGGCAGACAGCTTGATTTGGAATTGCTCGATTGCAAAACGCACAAAAACGGCTGCGTGCAAGTTGCCTATCGCGTGAAAAACTGAACAGAAGCGGTTATTATGGGATCATGACGGATTGGCCACAGCTACCTTTTCCCGAATGGAAAGACACCTGTGCCACTCTCCACATGTGGACACAGATTGTCGGCAAGATCCGGCTCACCAGAACGCCTTGGGTGAATCATTCCTGGCACGCTACGCTTTACGTTACCTCACGGGGCCTTACGACTTCACCCATACCGAACGGTACGACCACATTTCAAATTGATTTCGATTTCATTGATCACAAGCTCTTGCTCCAGACCAGCGATGGCGCTGTCAAGACAATGGCGCTTGCTCCTCGTTCTGTTGCAGACTTCTACAAGGAATTATTCGAGCTGCTTGCTGACCTGAATTTAAAAACAAAGATCCACAAAGTGCCAAACGAGGCGCCTTCAACGATTCCGTTTGATAAGGACACGGAACACGCATCTTATGATGCTGAGTATGCCAACAGGTTCTTTCGTACGCTTGTGCAGGTTGACCGCGTGTTTAAGAAGTTTCGCGCCCGCTTTATTGGAAAATGCAGTCCCGTTCATCTATTTTGGGGAGCTTTCGATCTTGCTGTCACCCGTTTTTCCGGCAGGCGCGCGCCGGAACATCCAGGCGGAATACCGCATCTTCCGGACTGGATTACGCGCGAGGCATATTCTCACGAAGTAAGCAGTTGCGGATTCTGGCCGGGAAATGAACAACTCCCACAACCGGTTTTTTATTCCTATGCGTACCCTGAACCCGCAACATTTCGGAATGCGATCGTTCATCCGGACGATGCTAGTTACAATCCGGATTTCAGAGAATTCCTGTTACCGTACGAATCGGTTCGATTGTACGCATCGCCTGAGAAAACGTTGCTTGAATTCCTTCAGAGCACGTATGAGGCAGCCGCCGACGCAGCGGCGTGGGACCGTTCTGAGCTGGAACGAATCGGTGAGTTTTAGAAGTCAAAGTAAGCTTCTCATTGCTATATTCTTCACGGGAATAACGTTTGCCGGTGAAGTTTATTCGGCCGGTCTCAGCTTATCGGATGGCAAGTTCCTGGTTGCAACGCGACAGCTGACTGATCCCCGGTTTATGCAAACTGTTGTCCTATTAATTCGATATAACAAAGAAGGAGCGCTCGGTCTGATCATCAATCGCCCGACAAAAGCGAATGTTTCCGATGCACTTCCCGACCTTCCGATCTTGAAACGATTGAAAGATACTTTGTTCTTGGGTGGCCCTGTCGATTTATCCAGAATGTTTTTATTGCTTTT
>JAKEFK010000015.1 GCA_022616075.1 bacterium | reverse complement strand
CGCGCTATACTTCTGCGGTTCGGAGTTCCTTTGTTCGATATTCTGCGGTTTAATATCCTTTTGCGAAAATCCTTCTAAAAAAACAAGAAGTTCAACGTCAAGTAGTACGAGCTAAAACGAGGTTGTTATGCGAATTGCGATTACATCTGCAGTAAGGACAGCGATTGGAAAATTCGGAGGAGCGCTGGTAAATACATCTGCCGTTGATCTGGCGGGAGTGTGCATCCGGGAAGCTTTGGATCGTTCCAGAGTACGTCCGGACGAAGTTGATGAAGTTTTGATCGGAAATGTTTTGCAAGCCGGTCTGGGTCAGAATCCGGCGCGACAAGCTGCAATCAAAGCCAAAATTCCAGTGAGTGTGCCGGCAACAACGATCAACAAAGTATGCGGCTCCGGTCTGAAAGCAATCACGCTGGGCGCGCAGGCGATTCGCTGCGGAGATACGCAGATTGTTGTGTGCGGCGGCACGGAGAACATGAGCCGCGCGCCCTATCTGTTGGCAGAGGCGCGGTACGGTTACCGTCTGGGACACGGTGAGCTGATCGATTCGATGATCAGCGAAGGATTGTCCTGCGCGATGTGCGAGGTTCACATGGGAATCACCGCAGAAAACATCGCGGAGCAATACGGAATCACCCGAGCAGCTCAGGATGAATTTGCTGCGCTAAGTCAACGACGCGCGGTTGCCGCCATTGCGGAGGGAAAATTTAAACGGGAAATCGTTCCCGTTGCGATTCCGCAAAAAAAAGGTGAACCGAAGATGTTTGATACGGATGAATATCCGCGTGCCGAAACGAATATGGACTCCCTCACGAAATTGAAACCTGCTTTCAAAGAAGGAGGCAGTGTAACGGCCGGGAATGCTTCGGGCATTAATGATGGCGCTGCAGCCGTCGTGCTGATGAGCGAAGAGAACGCCGGAACTCGTGGCATAAAGCCAATCGGTTATCTCCGAGCTTATGCGTCGGCGGGTGTCGAGCCTTCTGTGATGGGATTAGGGCCGATACCGGCAGTTCAGATTGCTTTGCAAAAGGCGGGCTTGAAGATTTCCGACATAGAGCTATTTGAGCTGAACGAGGCTTTTGCCGTTCAATCTCTTGCTGTTTTATCGCAGTTGAAAATCGATCCGGAAAGGGTCAACATACGGGGAGGAGCAATCGCATTGGGACATCCCATCGGCGCGAGCGGCGCAAGAGTGCTGGTGACATTGCTTCATGCTATGGAAGATCACGGATACAACCTCGGTCTGGCCGGGTTATGCATCGGCGGCGGACAGGGAATTGCTGCGGTGGTGGAGCGTGCCTAAAAATTTGACCACACGTTCTGCAGTCATTTTGAGCTTGCAAAATCCTCGCGAAAAAATCTGGGGGGTTCTGATTTCGATCAATAGTTTTGGCGTCACCCTCCGCGGAATCGATATCAACTCTTTTCAAGATTGGGTTCGCTCCGTTGCGAATAATACCGAGTCCATGAGTCTCAGCACGATGTTTGTCCCCATGATGCGAGTCGAAAAAGCTACGCTCGATGAAAACTTTGGAATGTACAAATCCTTCAGCGAGCAGTTTTATGAACGGGTCGGCCGTTCTGTTCTGGAATTCATGGATCTTCCGGACGAAGAAGATATCCATTTCAGTTTTTAGACTCTCAGAAACTGCCGGCAAAACCCTCAGCGCGCGCCTTCACGAGATCCATAAACATTTCAATGTTTTCATTGGAACCGGATGCTTTTTGCAAGTCCTGATTGGCATACGCAAAACGAACGTTTTCCAGTGAAGAATTGTAATTGATGATCTGCGCAAGCAAGCGCTCGTATTGCATCTGCAACTTTTCATACTGTTCCATCTGCTTCTCTTTGTTGTGCAGGGCCTGTTCGTACTGAATCCTGGCCGTGATGTCCTCCAGGGTTTGCAGTTTTTCCTTCAGAAAAGAGATCTGTTGTTCCAATGCTGCGATCTGCACTTTGGAGAGTTCGCCGCTGATCTCCTGCAATCGATAACTCTGATGAAGCACTCTTTCTGTATAGTCTTCCAGGTCCTGTTCAATTTTTGGATTGCTTTCCTTCGTTCTGATCATCGATTGAATCTTGCTGTAAAGCGCCACGGTTTCGGAGGCCAGCTTGTAAGCATCTGACGAAGTTTTCCATGTGTAGTGATCGAACGCTTCCAGCACCGAATCTTTTCGAAGCTGAAAGGGAAGCAATGAAAACTGAATACAGAAAGCATGAACGGCCGCATGAATCAGATGATAATAGGGGTAAGGTAGAACGTTCCGGACTTCAGGAATGTTTTGCCAGTTTCCAACGATGGGAAATGTGATCAACAGCAATCCTGAGGAAAGCAGCCACTTCCAGATTCTGAAGTTTTCCGCGAAAACAACTTTTCCTATCGCAAATGTGAACAGAAGACTGAACGGAATCAAGTAATCCGGGAAGAGTAAAAACGCGGCAACGGCGATTCCGGGAAGGATCAATCCATTCAGCGGCGCTTTATTCTTTTGCCATAACACCCAGATGCTGACGGCTGTTAATGCGTAAGTCAGCGGGTGATACAAAGCATTTCGTGAAAAGAAATTTGCCAGGAGCAGAAAGGCTGCTCCCAGCGTTAACCAGAGGATCATGAAGGGCTTTTTGATTTTCACTTCGGCAAGTGAATCCAGTATCCACATAGGTCACCTCCTTATTGAGGCGTAGTTTGTCGCGCGTTTCTGTCCGCGGCTTTTTGTCTCTTAAGAATGTCTTTTTTAGCTTCAGGCGCTACCGCAGCAGGCGCGGATAGAGCATTGACAAGCTCGTCATATCGAGAAACCTGCGCATCATTTTGGGTATAGCCGAGCGCTCTCAACTCGGAGTTAGCTTCCTGGGCAACGTCGTATGCGCCTTTGTCGTCTCCGGATTCCCATCTCCGATAAGCTTCTTCCATCTTTTTGCTTGCTTCCACCGCGGCCACTTTTGATTGCACTTCGCGATCGTAATTTGCGGCTACTGTGTTCCGGTCTTCGATGACTTGAATGGACGGCAGAAAACTCTGTGCAATCGTTTCCGGCTTATCCGAAGTGATGGCCGTGTAGGTGAATTCCCCTTTACCGAGAGATACCATCGTCTTCACATTGGCAGGCGCGCGAAGATGTACAAGAACCCGTTTGGTTTCACCGCTATAAATGTCCGGAACCTGTATTCGCAGCTTCCCATTCTGCACGTTCCACTGAAAACCAGCAACGTCCATCACTTCAACGCTGCTCGCAAGCTCCAGCGAAGCCACGGCATTGTTCGCAATCAAGCTTTGCATCAGATTCCATTCACGGCGAAACACATCCGCCATATTGATTTCCTTACTAATATGGTAGTAGTTTCCGCCACTATGATCGGCCACGTTTGCCATCAACGTTTCGTTGTAGTCGATCCCCACACCCATCGTAGACACGGAGATGGAGCGCTCGCGAATGCTGCGCGCGAGTGCTGCAATCTGTTCAGGATCAATGATCCCGACATTCGCCAGACCATCGGAAAGCAGAACCACTCGATTAACGTGCTCCGGCCTGAAGTTTTTGCGGACTTCTTCGAAACCCTGTTGCAGGCCCCCTGCCAGGTTCGTGCTGCCCCCCGGACTCAGTGAGTACAAAAGTTCGCGAATGGTTTGCGTATTCTCTACTTTTGTTGAAGGCAAAATCGTGTTTACCACATCGTCATAAATCACGATTCCCAGACGATCCACGGAATTCATCTGGTTAAGGATTGCGACGGCCGCTTCCTTGACCTGCTCGAGTTTATTTTCGTCTGCCATGGAACCGCTCCGGTCGATGACAAGCACAAGATTCATCGGCTTTCTTTCTTCGCCGGACATGCTCTTTCCGGTGATTCTCAAATCCAGGAACGCGTCACCCGATCCTGACTGGCGCAACATGTACGGGTTGGCCAGCTTCCATTCAAATTGAACATTTCCAGCCTGTCCCTTTCCATAGGGAGTGATGTGCTTTGTGATAAAAGGTGGGTTTGGTTTTACGGAAATGGTTTGCGTTGCATATACAAACGCAATGGCTGCTATTGCTACGAACAATCCGATAATTAGAATTGGCTTTCTCATTGATTCGACCCTCCAACCACTATGAACGAGCCACAGCACGAAAAGATTTAATCTGAACCGCCAAGACGCCAAGACGCCAAGAAAAAGAAAATTTGAATTGACCTGGCGCCCTTGGCGCCTTGGCGGTTAATGCTTAATCCGGTGAGTAGATGAGGCGGACGAGCAGATCGCGGTTTTCGCGGGCGATGCGGAATTCCGATGACAGAGTGAAATCAGGCAATTGTCGGTCCAGGAAGCCCTTAAAGAGTCCTTCCACAGCACCCATGGGACGCGGCTTCACCCCGAGCTCAAGGTGGTTTTTCCCGGGGACCAACGTAAGGTAGCTTTCAGACTCCCCATCAGCGACCACATCTTTTCCCAGCTTCACTTCATACCGCAGATCCTGAATCGTGAGCGGAAATGCAAATGGATTGTTGAAACGAACCTTTAACCTTTTGTTGCGAATCAAAAAGAGCAGTTGTCTGGTTCCATTCGCTTCCAGAGAAAGAATGGACAAAGCGCTCTTGTGTTTCAAAAGAATCTGTAGCCGGCCCGGCGCATTCATGCGGTTCTTAATTTGGATCGGGAGAGTCTTTGGACCAAACGGCCTTTCGAGCTCAGCCGATCCCTGAATTCGGTATGGAATTTCCCGCGATAGAAGCGCCTCGAAATCTTTTGAAGTCACTTTCTTGCATTGAAGGGCAAGTGGCACATCTATGACAGACACAGAGTTTCCTTCCAGATCTACAGGTTTTGTGAGTTTGCCGTAAGCAATAAACTGATCCACCAGTGCCAGATCGAGGCTGATGTTTTTCAAACGCGCGGAAGAAGAATAAGGATTCCGGATGGCCAGCTCGGCCCTCATCGTTAGGATTTCAGGAGTCACGGAATCCAGGCGAATATTGGCGATTCGAACAATCTCCAGCTTTGTAATTGTGGGTGTACAGCCAATCGCAGGAAACAAGAACAGTAAACAAATCGCGAGGATTTTCACTCTTTGTCTTTGTCTGAACTGACATAACCCAGTGAGCGCAATTGTTTCTGCGCTTCCTGTTTCTTTTGAAGTCGCTGGATCCGTTCGGTGGCGACTCTTCGTTGCGAAGGTGAAACCTGGCGATACGTTTTTACGGCTTCGTCGAACTCACCCACCTCGGCTAATGAATCCCCGAGCCGGAGAAGCACGTCGTCCATCTGATGGTAATCTCTATAATTGCTTTGCAACAGCTTGTACTGTGCAATTGCTTTTCCGTATTCACCACGGCTCTGGTAAGTATTGCCGGCGGCATAAAAATCGCTTGCAAGAGTTTTCTTGTTATCCATAAGAACCGCTCTTTGAGAATTCTCTCGCCATTCTTGAATATCGTTTCTATCCAGGCCTTCTTTTGCTCTCCGATATGAATCATCCGCGGTTTCCGCTATGCGCCCTTTTTTGAGTGCCGCCGCTTCTGTTTTAGATTGTTCGTAGTCGGTCTGAGCTCCGTGTTGCTGAACCTCTTCAGCGGGAGCCGACATTGGCGGAGCAGCCGCCTGTTCATTCGCAACTATACGGCCTGCAGGCGGGTCGCTTCCTGCTTCCTTGTTCTTTTCTGCAAGATCTTTGTCGAGCCGCTGATCATACGGTCGTGCTTTCAGGTTATCCACGTAATCGGCTTCGCTTCGTTTTGCTTCAAAGCCAGTTGAATCTTGCTTTCTCTCGCCGGCCAGCGGAGTCTCCAGTTTTTGTTGCACATCCGGCGCCACTTCGGACTTAGTGGCTGGCGCAACCGGTTCCGGTTGCGGTCTCTGCATTGCCATCTTCTTTGGCTCATTAAGAAACAAAACGATGACGAAGATTGCGAGCGGTACGGTGGCAACCTTGACCGCGAAGATAAGTCGTTCTGTCCACGAGGGAGAACGGGACAACTCCTCTTCAGCGACTGCAAGAATCTTTTGCTTGAAGTAAGGAGCGATTTGCGGTTCCTCCGAAAACGCATTGCGCTGGTAAGCGCGGTGAATCGCGCGCCAGCTCTCCAGCGTCTTTGCGCACTGAGGGCAGCTGCGGAGGTGCTTCTCGATCTCCAGAGTCTTTTTGGCTTGAAGCTCCTGGTAGAGATAATCCACCAGGTATTCTTCAGCCTTTTTACAATTCATGCTCATACAATATCTGCCAGTGAAAATTTATTTTGCAGTTTCTCGCGGATGCTTTGAAGCGCATATCTCATGCGGCTTTTTGCCGTGCTGGGCAAGCATCCCACGATCCTTGCAATTTCATCGAACGCGAGATTTTGCTGCTCTCTTAATAAGAATACTTCCCTCTGCTCAGGAGGCAAATCCTCAACTGCCTGATGCAGGGCTTGCTCGAAACTCTTTTGTTGAAAATCGCGCTGGGGATTTGCGCGTCCATCTTTCATGGTCTCCTCCAGAGTCATCCCGTTTTCTGCATCAATTGGGTCGGACAAGGAAACACTTTGTCTCTTCTTTTTTCGCCGTAAATAGTCAATGCAAACATTATGGGCAATCGTATAAAGATACGTTGTGAACTTTGCCTTCGGTTCGTAGTTTTTTGCCATCTTGACCAATCGTAAAAATACGTCCTGAACGAGATCCTGAGCCTGGTGGTAGTCGTTGCAAAATCTGTAGACGAACGAGAAGAGCGGCTGCTGGTGTTTTTCAATGATGACTTCAAATGCGCTCAGATCACCGTCTTTGTAGCGCAACATCAGCACTTCATCTGAAGCAGGCTCGTTCATACACGCTCAGTCTTATATAAAACGCCCGGCCCTGTCAAAAGATTCTTTTTAAACCGCCAAGACGCCAAGATTTAAGAGCAGGTAATTTCTCTTTTTGGCGACCTTGGCGCTCTGGCGGTTTACTTTACATACCTTTGCGTTTTCGTGTTTGCGAATTAGAGTTAGAGCATGAAGAAAGCGAAGCGACAGCATCCTCTCGAAGAGCAAGTGATTCAATTTCTGTCCACACACAAAAATGCTGCGTACAGCTCCAAACAGCTCGCTAAGAAATTGCGTGTTAAGAAAAAGGATTTCAAAGAATTCCGCCGGTTTCTAAGAGAGCTTTCAAGGCGGGACCGGATTGCGCAAGTTCAAGAAGGATTATTCCAGTGGCGGGACACCGGAAAGAAACCGGCTACGAAAAAGAGGGTTCCGGCGCCGCACACGGAAGAGACGCGGGTTGAAGGAACCATGCAGCAATACCGCGGCGGTTTTGCATTCGTGCTTCCTACTGACAAAAGCAAAGAAGATATCTTCATTCCACCGGGGGCAACAGCCGGCGCGCTTCATGGGGACCGTGTCCTAGTTCGCATTCTCAAACCGAAGGGCCAAAAAAAGGCGGAAGGGCAGGTGATTCGTGTCCTGGATCGCAAAACGAAGAACATCATTGGCACTTTTGAAACCGGTCGGAGTTATGGTCGTGTCATTCCTTGGGACAAGAAACTGCAGGTTACACCTTTAGTCAGCACAAAGAATTTTAATGGCGCCACGGACGGAATGATGGTGGAAGCGGAATTAATCGCAGATGGAAGTCCACCGGAAGCTCGCGTCATTTCCCTGCTTGGATTTCATGGTGAGCCGGATCTCGATGCCAAAATCATCATCAGCAAATACCAGCTGCCGCGTGAATTCTCTGTGGAAGTGATCAAAGAAGCGGAAGACGTTGCTTATATCCGTCCGGAAGATTACGAAGGTCGCAAAGACTTTCGCCAGTGGTACACGGTTACGATTGATGGTCAGAAAGCACGGGATTTTGATGATGCGATCAGCATCACTCCATTCAAAAATGGGAATTTCATGCTGGGTGTACACATTGCAGACGTCGCGCATTATGTTCGTGAGCATTCGGTTCTGGATGAAGAAGCGCTGGATCGCGGAAACTCAGTGTATTTTCCGGACATTGTGATTCCGATGTTACCGGAACGGCTTTCTAATGAGATCTGCAGTTTGAATCCACAGGTGGACCGCCTCACGATGTCGGTTGTAATGCGGATCGACTCTCAAGGAAAGCTAATCGACTATCACATCTATCCAAGTGTGATTAACAGCAATGAGCGTATGACTTATTCCGCTGTGAAAGGGATCGTGGAGGACCATGATCCCGAGTTGCTGCGCCGGTATGAACCACTGGTGGATATGTTCTTGTCAATGAAAAAGCTTGCTCTGATTCTCATGGCGAATCGCCGGAAGCGGGGAAGCATCGATTTTGATCTTCCGGAACCGGAGGTCATTATTGATTTAACCACCGGCAGAATGACCGGCGTCGTGAAAGCCGAGCGCAACATTGCTCATCGTATCATCGAAGAATTCATGTTGCTGACCAATGAAGTTGTCGCCACTCACATCAGCAACAGCAAACTGCCTGGAGTTTATCGCGTTCACGATTCTCCACCTGCGGAACGGATCATGGATTTTGCAACTGTTGCGGCGAGTCTCGGATACCATCTTCCCACTGATCCACAAAAGATTCAGCCCAGGGATCTGCAGAAACTCCTATCAAAAGCGGAAGGGAAACCGGAAGAACGATTTTTGAATGTTCTTCTGCTGCGTAGCATGGCGCGCGCGCGGTATGATGCGAAAAACTCCGGTCACTTCGGCCTGGCGCTGGATAGTTATACCCATTTCACATCTCCGATTCGTAGATACCCCGACCTGCTGGTCCATCGCATTTTAAAGGCGATTCTTTCAAACAAGAAAGCGGCTATCACTCGCGCCGAGAAAATGGGTTTGCGGATTCCTGAGATGGCGGAGCATTGTTCGATCACAGAGCGGAAAGCCGATGATGCAGAAAGGGAGTTCATACAGTTAAAGAAGGTCGAGTTTATGAAGGATAAGCTGGGAGAAGTCTATTCCGGCCATATTTCCGGAGTTGCTCCGTACGGGATGTTTGTCGAGCTTCAAGATTTCTTCGTGGAAGGTTTGATCCCGTTGAAGTACATGGATGATGACAACTACGTCTATCACGATAAAAGACACTTCTTTAAAGGCCGCCGCACGGGCAAAGTTTACCGTCTGGGTGACCCTGTTCAGGTTCAGGTTGTGCGCGTGGATCGCGATAAACGCGAAATCGATTTCCTCCTTGTTTAGTTCACCGCAGAGGACGCTGAGAACGCAGAGAGAAGAATGAGAATTTTTTCTCTGCGATCTCTGCGATCTCGGCGGTAAAATCATCCCATGAAATTTTGGTCACAGATGCGCGAAATGCCGCGCGATCTCTGGATTCTGTTTGTTACAACGCTGATCAACCGGCTTGGCTCCATGGTTTTGCCATTCATGGTGCTCTATTTCACACGGGAACTGCATTTTAACGTTCCGCAGGCCGGTTTCCTTCTTGCGCTCTATGGCGTCGGTGCAATGATCACAGCTCCACTGTCCGGGATGCTTTGCGATCGTTTCGGAGCGGACCGGATCTTGAAGATCTCCCTTTTCCTTTCCAGCATTTTCCTGTGCGCCTTTCCCCTGGTGACAAGTCTTGCGGGTGTTGTTGTCATGACTTTATTGCTGGCGATTACTTCCGAGATGTTTCGTCCTGCAAGCGCAACGCTCGTAACGACATCTGTTCAGCCGGAACAACGCAAAACCGCATTCGCGCTATTTCGGCAAGCAATCAATCTTGGAATGAGTTTCGGACCTGCGCTTGGTGGCTTCCTTGCCGGCATTTCCTTTTTCTATATTTTTTTGATCGATGGTCTGACTTCTCTTGCCGGCGGAATCATTGTGGTTGCCGGGCTTCAAAAAAGAGCACGGCAAACCGAAACTCATAAAACTGAAACTCCAGCACCTGAAAATTCCGGTTTTGCCTGGAAAGATCCTGCATTCATGTATTTCCTGATTGCCCTTCTGCCGATTGTCATCACTTTCTTTCAGCATATCTCCACTATGCCGCTTTACATGGTGCAGGATTTGAAACTATCGGAAGCAAAATACGGATTGTCATTCACCTTCAACACAATTCTTGTCATTCTGTTGGAAGTTCCACTGAATATTTACACTTCCCATTGGAACTTCCGCCGATCTTTATCACTTGGCAGTTTGCTGATTGCGCTGGGTTTTGGAGGCCTGGTTCTTGCGACGAATTTTCTGACTGTGCTCATTACCGTTGTTGTTTGGACCTTTGGCGAAATGATTTTTCTCCCCGGCTGTGCGGCATATGTTGCGGATATTGCCCCGCAAAACAGACAAGGACAGTACATGGGTTTTTACACCATGGCCTTCAGTATAGCGTTTACCTTCGGCCCCTGGTTCGGCACGGTCCTTATGGAAAAATACGGCGCTGCAACCATGTGGATACTGATGCTCCTGCTGGGATTGGTTTCGACTGTCCTTCTCTCTAGAATTAAACTGCCTGGCGCAAATGTGTCACATCCGTGAGACGCAATTTGTCACGGATTATCTCCACGATGACATTTTTGTTGAACAACAGTGTCGAGACCATCTTGCTCTAGCCCGGGCATAGATTTTGCTCTTCTGCCCAAGAGGGGACGTTTGAAAAGCACCATCCTGGTTCTAGTTCTGATAGCGGCCGTAGCAAGCGCCACAACTATTAAAAGATTCACCGATGAAGAGCTCCGAACAGGGGCAAACTCCGTGGTTTTGGCGCAAGTTGCGAAAGTGCAATACGAAACTCAGAACGGAAATGTATGGACGATCGTTACCTTGCAAGTTGAAAGAAATTTGAAAGGGAACTCGAATTCGTCCGTTCAGTTCCGAATTCCCGGTGGTCAACAATCCATTGATGGACGGACGCTCGTGACGCGAGTGGATGGTGTTCCCGAGATGAGGAACAACGAGCGTGGAGTCTTCTTCCTTGAATCGCTGCCCCCTGCTTATCCCAGCCTTTACGGATGGAATCAGGGCTTTTACAGAATCGTGCGAAAGAACGATCAGGAATACGCGGTTCGTTCGGATGGAACGAAGGAACCAAAGAAGATGGAAGACTTTCTGAAGGATTTTCAGAAGGATTCCGGGAGAGGCCGTTGATGCGAATGCTTGCTGCGGCTCTGAGTTTGTTCCTGTGCAGTTCAGCCTTCTGTTTTGAATTGCGAATGATTCCGCAGATCTCACCAAACGCTTATCTGAGCTGGGATTTGGAGGAAGGCCCTATTCAAGTGTCGCTTGATAGTCGCGGATCAGCTGATTTGTCCCTCGGTCAGTCGGAACAGGCATTGATCGACGCGCTCGACGCGTGGCAGGGTGTTTCGAATCAAAACATGAGATTTCATTATGCCGGCATCACGATTGTGCAAGCAAGCAGCAGCACCGATGGTGTGAACTCCGTTCAGTGGATTGAAAGTGGATGGCAGTATTCTTCGTATACACTGGCGGTGACAAAGTATAGTTACTGGCTGGAAGATCCTCCAACACTTGTTGACGCGGATATCTTAATGAATGGCGACCACTACCGCTGGACAATATCGAACGCAGATAATCAAAAGAGAATCGATGCAGCGCAGACTCTGATTCATGAACTAGGACATCTTTTGGGAATCTCTCATACGAGTGTCGCTAATGCGCAAATGTTTCCTTACCTTACCGGCAGCCCATCGCACGCAATTTCCAAAGATGATAAAGCTGCGCTTCGATTCCTGTACGGAAGTCCCGCGCCATACTTTACTCAGATCACTCCGATTCGCAGGGCCAAATACGTCAGAAATATTTCCCAAAGAGGCCTTCCACTTCCCGTGTTCCGCTGGCAAGAAGGGTCCGACGCAAACTACATCGTGGAGTTTTCCAATACACGCTCCTTCGCCAGGAAGATTCAGGTCAGTGCCGGTCCGTTTCCTTCCTACGCGCTCACACCGCAGATCGAAAAAAGACTGTTGAAGCTTTCAGACGATAAGATTTACTGGCGTGTAGTTTCCGGTCACGCGATCAGCAAAATCCGCTTTTTCCGTTTTATTTAATTCACCGCAGAGTACGCAGAGAGCGCAGAGAAAAAAGAATTTCAACTCGGCGTTCTCTGCGTGCTCTGCGGTAAGAATTAATCCCCGAAGGAGATACCGAGCGATCGCGCGATGCGCACGAGCTCGCCGTCAAGAGGCACCGTTTTCGATTTGCTGACCGCGGTAGCGATCGGGACTCCCACAATTTCATTGCACTGAAGCGCGCACATCACTCCAAATTTCTTTTGCGCTACGAAATGTGCTGCTGTTGAGCCGAAGCGCGTTGCCAGGGCTCGATCGTGAGGCGTGGGTGCTCCACCCCGTTGCAAATGTCCGAGAACAGTGACTCGCGACTCTTGTTGAATCAACCCCGCTACGTCGCGGCAAATATGTTCCGCTACGCCACCTAAACGGCCACTGCCAAGACTCTGTTCCGGTTTCTCCATGTAAACTTGTGCGCCTCCAATGGATCGTGCTCCTTCCGCAACTATCACGACGCTGAAGTTGCGTCCCATCGCAATTCTTTCCTCGATTTTTTCGCAAATGCGGTCCACTCGAAACGGTATTTCGGGAATCAAAATAACATCTGCTCCTCCTGCCAGACCGGCATGAATGGCGATCCAACCCGAGTTTCGTCCCATAACTTCCAGATACATGACACGATGGTGGCTTTCAGCGGTCGTATGAAGTTTATCGAGCGCTTCCGTTGCAGTTGCAACGGCAGTATCAAAACCGAATGTGTATTCAGTTTCAGCAATATCATTGTCAATGGTTTTTGGAACGCCAACAACGGGGATGCCTTTGTCCATCAAGACGTTTGCCAGCTTAAGACTGCCATCGCCGCCAACCACAATCAGGCCATCCAAGCGGAGACGCCGGTAGTTTTCAAACAATTCTTCGGAGCGGTCACGCACTTCAATTTCTCCGTTCTGATTTCTTGTTCGAAAAGAGAAAGGATTTCCCCTGTTGCTCGTGCCGAGAATTGTACCGCCGATTTGCAAAATGCCTTTTACATCTGCGAGACTCAAAGGTCGAACTTTCATCGGGGCCAGAAGCCCTTCGTAACCATCTTCGATTCCCATTACATAAAAACCGTAGTGCATCGTTGCGGTACGAACGATAGCGCGAATCACGGCGTTTAAGCCTGGACTATCCCCGCCACCTGTTAAAAGTCCGATTTTCATGTACTTTATTATAATGATCTCCAGCCTTCTGGTGCTGATTCTAACTTCTGCCGCGGTGTTGCTCTCAAGGTGGATCCAATCTCGGGTGGCTCTGCCGGTTCTTACTGCGATAGCAGGGTACTTTCCCTTCGCAATGGAGGCTCAGGTTTCTTTCGCGCGAGGTTTTTTGATTCTGGTGCTCTGGACCCTGCTGCTCTCGGTGCTGATTCTATGGTTTTCCAGGCGTGAACCGGAAAGAATGGAGCGCCTCATCTGGCGCAGCAGTGAATATTCGGACAGCATGATGCGGTGGATAGAAACCGGCGAATTGCCGGAAGGTTCAGCGCGTCAGGTGATTTTTTTTCATCTCAAACAAACAGTTCTTTATTGCGTTCTGGCCTTTTTGAGTTTGAATTTTCTGGCGCTTGTTCTTGGAAGCGCCCTATTAAACTACATGAATTTTTATGTAGCGCAGCTTTCCAGAAGAAGCTCGCGCGCTGGGTCGGCTTTATGGATGGGATGGAATCCCTGGAGTGTGATCCGCGTTCTTACCTTTCTTTATCTGGGGATGGTCGTCAGCGCTCCTACGATGTGGCTACTCTTTGCAATTCCCTGGAGTTTATCCGCCGTCTTGCTCCTTCCGGCCGTTGCCGGCCTTTTGCTGGATTTGTTCTTGAAGCTGACGCTGGCGCGCCGCTGGAGCCTGCGGTTGCATAAAAAATTAAGATAGATTTGTAGGGGCAGGCCTTGTGCCTGCCCTCGGCGGGCGACCACAAGGGTCGCCCCTACTACAGAATAAGATTTAATATCGTAGTAACTACTCCAGCCGGGTTTCCGATTTGCCCCCACCCATCCGTTTGAGTTATCATAAGTCCGGCCAGTCTGGAAATCGATGTTTAACAAGAAAGATAGGGATGTGCCTCGACCGTCAACCCCTCCGGGCGATTTTGCTTCGCTCAGCGAGGAGGGGAAAGAGCTCAGACGCCTGAACATTCTCCTCGATCTCTCGAAAGAATTAAACTCGACCACCGATATGCAAACACTTTTGATACAGGTGGTTGATTCCGCTGTTGAAATCACGGGCGCAGAACGCGGTTTCCTGATGTTACTGGAGAATCCCATCAAGCTGGATCACAGACTGTATGATCCGGTGATCACTCCTCATCCGCACAGGAAAGCAAGCATGGAATTCCGGGTAGCAAGATCAGCTTCCAAAAAGGATCTTTCGCAGGAGAATTTCAAAATCAGCATGACATTCGCGAATCGCGTCGCGGAAACCGGCCAACCGGCATGGGTGCGGGACGCCCAATCGGAACTGCGTCTGAAGGAAGCCGATAGCGTAACAAATCTGGATTTACGAACGATACTTTGCGTCCCGCTGAGACAAGATCAAATCGTGATCGGAATCATTTATGTGGATAGCAGGTTCATCATGCGGACTTTTACCGAAGAGGACCTTATCATGTTTGAAGCTCTGGCGGAGCATGCATCCCGTGCCATTTCCAAATCCAGGTTGTATGAGGAAAATCTGCAAAAGGAAAAGTTCGAGCGGGAGAATCAGGAATTGCGCGCTCTGGATCGCAAGAAATCGGATTTCATCAACATGCTGGCTCATGAGTTTCGAACTCCCTTGACCGTCATTCAAGGATATTCCGAACGATTGAAGGGCGGGAAAGTTTCCGATCAGGAGCAGATTGCGGGACATGCATCGATCATTCATGATGAGGCCGTCCGTCTTGCAAAACTGGTGGACGAACTTCTGGATCTCTCGCGCGTTCGCTCCGGGCAACAGCAAATTCAGAAAACGGAATGCGACCTGACTGCAATCATTGATAAAGCTGCCGGGACTTTGAAACCACGGGCGCAATCAAAGCACCAGCAACTTCTTCTCGTGTTTGCGAAGCGTCCGATCATGATGAATCTGGATGCCGATAAGGTTTATCAGGTCGTGCTGAACTTGTTGGACAACGCGATTAAGTACACTCATGAAAAAGGAACCGTTCAGATCCATGCTGATGAAATCCCGGCGCTGGAAGTTCAAGGGGATACCTTTGTGGCCAGTTTTGCTCAGGTAACGGTGAAGGACACCGGCATCGGAATTTCCGATCAAGACCGCGATAAGATTTTTGACGAATTCTACAGGACCGCGGGCGCCGCCAAGTTAAAAGAGACGGGAACCGGTCTTGGATTAAGCATCTGCCGCGGGATTGTCCAGGCCCATGGCGGAAGGATCTGGGCAGAGAGCCAGCTCGGACACGGAAGCAAATTTGTCTTTACACTGCCAAATTACCAGCCAATCGAAAAATTGAGTGAGTATAAGTTCAGAAGTTAGAATGCAGGCAAAATGTCTGCGGCCCATATGCAGGGTGGAAGCCGAGCTTGTTCAAAAATCAGTTGGAGCGCGGACTTCCAGTCCGCAAAAACCTGATCCCTCGACGAGCATTTTGCGGACAAGGATACCCGCGCTCCAACTGGGACCGCCAGCATCTGGATTTTTCAACAAGCTCAGCCTGCGCTCCCTATGACAGGTTTTGAGTTCGATGAAAATGTAGCTTCGAAGCTGAACCGCCTGTTTCAGACGGAAACAATTCGAAAACTCCGCCACGATTACTTCACATTTTTCGATGTTCAGCCGGCGGAGCACGTGTTGGATGTGGGTTGCGGAACCGGTGCAAATGCTGTCGCTCTTGCTGAATTCTTGCAGGGAGCGTGTCGCATCACAGGAATCGACAGCAGTGAGCCGATGCTGGCGATTGCAAGGCATCAGCTGCGGAATTCGCCGTATGAAGACAGAATCACCTATGATTCAGGCGATGCTCATCGCCTGCCCTACAACGACCATACGTTTGATTCTGTGATGATGATACAGGTTCTTGAATATTCAAAGGAACCAATCAGTCTGCTTCGCGAAACCATGCGCGTGTTAAAGCCGGGAGGCAAGTTATTTGTGGCCGATACGGATTGGGACACGATTGTATGGAACAGTAGTTTTAAGGAAAGAACGCGTCGCATTGTTTTGCTCTGGTCCGATCATGAAGCTGATGGCTGGCAAGGCCGCAGAATCCGTGAATACTTGATCCGCTCGGGATTCGATCGAATTCAGGGTGAGCTCTTTCACATGTCGGAGACTTCTTTTGCTGAAGGCACGTACGCTTTCCAGCTAACGAATTTGATTACAGACTATCTGATCCGGTCTGAAAAAATGTCGACTGAAGAAATACAGGAATGGGTGGAAGATTTGCGAGCCAAAAGCGCTCCGGGTCATTTTTACTTTTCACTCAACCGGTATGCTTTTGTCGTTCACGCACCAAAAGAGGCTCTCTAGGGTACTTTCTTCGAAAAATAGAGGTGTTTACCTCATTGTTTGTCTTCCCCACGTCGCAGAAACTTGCTAGCAACACTGTTGGGAGAGACAAACGTGAGAATCCTAAAACAACTTAGCTCGAAATTCTTTAAAACAAGCACTTCTAATTGGAACGGCATTGTTCGCTATGCTGTTAGTCCGGCCTTCAGTTGGGTTACAGCTGCATCAAACTGACTTTTAGAACTGGATTCTCGGCGGCAGGTATTTTTCACCTTCCGCCTGCCGCTTTTTTTCGGAATCGTTCAAGAATTCAGCTTAGTTTCGCTTTTGTGGCTCGCGCACGGAAAGAGCTTCCCGCAAACCATCGCCAAGAAAGTTAAAGCCGAGAACTGTTAGAAATAGAAAGATGCCGGGAGCCAAAACCCAGGAAAAATGTTCCAGCACACGCAGTTCCTGAGCTGCAGTCAGCATATTTCCCCAGCTTGCTGCCGGTTCCTGAATTCCGATCCCTAAATAGCTGAGTGTGACTTCCGCCAAAATGTACACCGGGATCAAAAGAGTTGCGCGAACAACCACGTAGCCTGCTGTATTTGGCAAAATGTGGCGCACTAAAATTCGAGTGGAAGTTGCTCCCAGAGCCCGCGCGGAAAGCACATACTCTTCTTCCCGAAGGGAAAGAACCATTCCGCGGATCACGCGCGCCATCGTGGCCCAGCCGGTCAAACTGAGTACAACAATCATGAGCACGTACGTAGTTTTCGTGGAAAGATCCATGGGGAAAATATTTCGAACGGAAAGCACCAGGTATAGCGCTGGAATCGACATCAAGACTTCTGCGCACCTCATCAAGAAAACGTCTGTTTTTCCGCCGAAGTATCCTGCGATTCCTCCGATCCACCATCCGGCAAAAGTGCTGATGAATACACCGATCAGGCCGACCGTAAGCGAGATTTGAGCGCCATATAGGACCCGGGAGAAAATGTCGCGGCCCGCTTGATCTGTCCCCATCAAGAAAAAATGTCCAGGCTGATCCACGCCAAATAAATGCAAATCGTGCCTTGCATCATGAATTAGAAATCGAATCGGAAAGCGTTCTTGTGCGCGCTCATAGCTCAGCAATTGAATAGAAGAGCCTGATGCTTCTGTTTTTTTGTTCAGGAAGAGGATTCGTCTTTCTCCACCGTATTCGACCAGAATGCTGATCGTGGAAGCTGGAACGTTGATTGTTGTTTTGGACGCAAAAATTCCTGAGTCCTCTGACGTTTCCTTCGCGACGGAAATCGTTTGCAGTACCGTGCCCTGATCGCTTTTGAGAATCGCTAACGGTTCACGTTCCACAATTTCCGGAACGTATGGATTCTTGTTTTCTTTGGGGAGTACAAAACCGATGCTGACCGGACTTCCTTCGGAGTAGATTTGTTTACCTTGATCAATCAAGTAGGTTTGCGCTACGTAGGGCATCACCAATTGGCCGGCTTCATTTCGAAAATGGATCTTACTCGGTGGATGGAAAAAATGATCTCGAAATTCCGTATCTGCAGAATAGGGAGCTAGAAAGCCTGCAAACAGAGCCGCCCCGTAAAACACAAACAGCAGCGTTGCGCCAGCCATTGCTGGACGATTTCGTCTGAAGATTCGGGACCAGCTATTCATAACGAATTCGCGGATCGAACAGCGCGAGCAATATGTCGGCGATCAAATTACCTGCGACAAGCAGAACGGCGCCCGCTGTCAGCGAAGCCATCAAGACATAAAGATCCTGGGAAAGCATCGCATCATACGCGAGCCGACCCAATCCAGGCCATCCCATCACAATCTCCACAAGGAAAGATGCGCTGAGCAGATTCGCAAAAGTCAAACCAAACAAAGTGAGAAGGGGATTGATTGAGTTCCGCAAAACATGTTTTCCAATGACGTCCTTTTCACTTACACCCTTAGCGCGCGCGGTGCGAACAAATTCCGCAGACATCGTATCCATCATGCTTCCTCTTGCATACCGCACAAGAACTGCAATTTCGGTAAATGCCAAAACGGCAGCGGGCAGTGCCAAATGGTGTAAAAAATCGCCAAAACGATTCCAAAATGGCATCATTTCGGCATCAAAACGGTTCATTCCACCAATCGGAAACCATCCGGTCCTGGCGGCAAAGAGCAGAGCAAGAAGGGAGAGCAAGATTTGAGGAAACGAGATGCCGAGAAATAAAAAACCGGAAGTGAACCAATCGATCCAGGTGTTGCTTCTCGCTACTAGAAAAACCCCAATCGGAATGGCAAGAACCCAGATCAAGATTGCTGCCGTCGAGGAAAGGATCAAAGTGTTCCAGAATCGTTCTCCTAGGAGTGTGATCACCGGCATTCTGTTTGAAAAGGAATAACCGAGGTCCGGCCATTTCACTCCGAAAGGGAATTCATACGGGCTTAACCGGTATAGCCAGAATCCGTATTGCACATACCACGGTTTGTCCAATCCAAACTCTGATCGCATCTTTGCGATTCGATCGGAGGAAACCGACGGATTCAGGGACATTGTTGTTAAAAAATCCCCCGGAGCAAGCGTGATTAACAAAAACGAAATCAAGGTGACCCCAAGTAGTATGGGAAGGAGTAAAACCAACCGCTGCAGGATGTACCTTCGCATGTGGATGCTTTGTTTTTACCATAGCGGGATTCTAAGTGCTAGAATGTTACCGGAGGTTCAAAAATGAGGTATACACTGGTGATGGTTTTTGTAGGGTTGATTTTGCCTGGTTTTGTCTCCGCCGATCCACTGGATTTTGGAGTTGGATTCAGCACAAGTCTTTTGAGCTACAACCAGGATGAGATTGATGAGTCGCGGCTTTTCTTCGGTGGACATGCGCGTCTTCGCGTCATGAAATATCTTGTCGGCGAAGTGAGTTTGCAAAAACGTGAAGACAATTTCAGTCTTCGTGGCGGTTCGATCGAGCTGGATACGGTGCCCCTTCAAATTTCCGCAATCGTGTATCCGCTTGCGATGCTTCCGGTTTCTCCCTATTTCGTAGCCGGCACCGGCTGGTATTTCCTTACGGCGACGGTAACGGGAGACATCGATCTTCCCTACGTAACAGGGCAGGGAACGATCGAACACACGGAAAATGCTTTTCATATCGGTGTGGGGGTTGAGGCATTTATCGGAGAACACGTGTCGATCGGTGGCGATATCCGGAAGGTATTTCTTACCTTCGATACAGCCGTGATCGACTATGAATTCGACGCGTATCTTGTAAATGCCGGGGCGACTTTTTATTTTTAGAGTTTTTCGGATATAGTTTTCCTTTTGAATGGGACCTATTTGAAATCAAAGGAGGGGGAAATGCGTCAGTTCTATCTGATCGTTGTCTGTTGTCTGTTTGTCTTTGCTTCCGACGTCTTTGCCATTACGGACGAAGAGATTTTCCGCAATTTTCAATTCTCTTTCGTAAATCCTGGAGCTCGCTCCGGGGCCATGGGTGGCGCTTTCATCGGTCTTGCCGATGACGCAACAGCGGCGGAAGCGAATCCGGCGGGTCTTACAATTTTGACGAAGCCGGAAGTTTCCTTTGAGTACCGGAATACCCAGTTCGATGCTTCTCGGTTGGATGCGTTCAATTCTGTCGGAGCAACCGAGGAGCTTTTCATATCCGTTTTATCTCAGAACACTCTAGAAGACTTGAACCAACCCTCGTTTTTAGGTGTCGTTTTTCCAGTTGGGCGATCCACTCTCGCTTTTTCGCGGCAGGAGGTTTCCAGAACCGAAGGTGGAATCAATGATGTCTTTCTGATTGATATTCCCGGCACTTCCACAATCGTTTTTGGAACCACGGCTTCGCAAGATCAGAAGATCGTGAATTACAATTTCTCGTTTGGAGCGAAGTTGAGCGATCACTTTTCTGTAGGACTGACCGGACGCTATTCACAATTGGACTGGAAGGCCAGCGTTCAGAACGTCTTTATTGACGATTTCGGAAATGTGTTTCCGATATTCAACACAAGTTTGGATGATAGTGACAGCGCCTTTGCATGGAATGCGGGCGCACTTTATACAGGCTCTGTTTTTTCGTTTGGAGCCGTGTATAAGAAGAACCCAAAATTTGAAGTGCAGGAAGTTGAAAGCGGTCCGATTTCGCGAAAGCCGGGTTCATTCGTCAATGTTCTTAAAGTTCCTGATACGTTCGGATTGGGCGCTGCCGTCAAGCCAAACGACAAAATTACTATTGTTGCCGATCTTGTGAGGCTGGAGTACTCGGATCTGGTGGAAGGCATTGAGGTTGGCCGGCACGTCTTAACTTCTATTTTTACCGCCGAGGATATCAGTTACACGATTGATGATGCCTGGGATTTTCATGTGGGAACGGAATTTGTTGTTTTTGCCGGTACAGTCCCGGTTGCTTTACGTACAGGTTATTACCATCACTCCTCCAGCAGCCTGGTTGTGGATGCCGCGCCCGGTCTGATTGCGAACGATGAAGCGGTTATCAGAGGTTTATTTGGCGCGCGCGAAGATGAGCACCATTTCACAATTGGAAACGGGTTTGTCTTCGGTCCGCATTTTCAAATTGATTGGGCATTGGACATCGCCAACGTGCCGGATCAGTTCATCCTTTCCACAGTAGTTCGATTTTAGATATTCGTAGCGCGGGCGTCCCGCCTGGGAATCGCCGGCCAGAGGCCCGCGCTACTTTTCCAGAAGCGCAACGAACTCTTCTTCATCCAGGATTTTTACTCCCAGTTTTTTTGCGTTGTCGAGCTTTGATCCTGCTTCTTCACCACAAACCAGATAGTCCGTTTTCTTGCTGACAGACGAATTGACTTTTCCGCCCAGCTCTTCGATTTTTGCTTTGGCTTGATCGCGCGAAAAACCATCGAGTGTTCCCGTAATCACAAATGTGAGTCCGCCCAGTTTTGTGCCCGTTTTTTTCTTTCCGGGAGATTGAACCTTAAACAGGCCATGTTGTTTCATGCGTTTCACAAGGCTGCGATTTTCGGGAACTGAAAAGAATTCCGCAATGCTGACGGCAATCCGTTCACCGATACCGGAGATGTTCTGAAGTTCCTCTGCAGAAGCCGACTCGATTTCTTCAATGCTCGAATAGTGATCGGTGAGAATTTTCGCAATCGTTTCTCCCACAAACCGGATCCCGAGCGCGTAGATTTGTTGATCCAGAGTCCTTTTTTTTGAGTTTTCAATCTCTTCCAGTAGATTCTCAGCTGACTTTTTTCCGAAACGCTCCAGTTCCACCAGCTCGTCCAGCTTCAGCTCATAAACGGAAACAAAGTCCTTGATCATGCCCCGCGCGAGCAATTGCTGGATGAGTTTATCTCCCAGTCCCTCAATATTCATGGCTTTGCGCGAGGCAAAATGGCGCAACGATTCGTGAAGTTTGGCGGGACAGGAAAGATTCGGGCAACGAGATACTGCTTCCCCTTCCTCACGGACGATTCCAGTGCCACAGACCGGACATTTTTTTGGCATCCGGAAAATCCGTACGCTGTCATCCCGCTTTGTGTCTATGACTTTCACGACTTTGGGAATGACATCACCACCTCGTTCGATCAACACGTAGTCGCCGATCCGGATATCTTTTCTTCGCACTTCATCTTCGTTGTGCAAAGTCGCATGTACAATCGTCGTTCCACCGAGCGAGACCGGCTCCATCACTGCCACAGGCGTTAAGGCGCCCGTTCTTCCTACCTGCACGCGGATATCCAGTATTTTTGTCGATGCCTGTTTTGCCTGAAATTTCACCGCAATTGCCCAGCGTGGAAACTTCGAAGTCGAACCGAGGTTTTGTCTTAACCGGAAATCGTTCACTTTCACCACAACACCATCGATTTCATAATCGAGCGTATCTCGCTTCTCTTCCCACTTCTTGCAGAATTTCTTGACATCATCCAGGGAATGGCAAAGCGAGATATTTGGATTCACTTTGAATCCACTATCCTTCAAGATTTGCATCGATTCCCAGTGACTTTTTGCAAGGTCCTCCGGCAACAGACCGTAAACAAACGTATCCAGCTTGCGTGAGGCTGCTTGTTTGGGGTCCTTGAGTCGCAGCGATCCAGCAGCGGAGTTTCGCGCATTCGCAAATAGCTCGCGGCCTTCCTTTGCCAGCGCTTGATTGATCTGATCAAATTTTTTGCGGGAGAGATAGATTTCGCCGCGCGCCTCGAAGTAGGGCGTTCGACTCCATCGCTCAGGCAGTGTCAGAGGAATCGATCGAATCGTGCGGATATTGGTTGTTACCACATCCCCCCGCGTTCCATCCCCTCGCGTAACACCGCGGGATAGCTTTCCGTATTCGTAGATGATCGAAACAGAAGTGCCATCGATTTTCAGCTCAGTCACGTAATCAATCGGACGATTCCCGAGGATGCGCACGACGCGTTCATGAAAAGCGTCCAGCTCTTCAAAGTTATATGCATTATCCAGGCTAATCATCGGCCAGCGATGAGTCGCGGAGGGGAACCCTTCCACCGGCAATTCTCCCACTCTTTGAGTCGGTGAATCGGGCGTCAGAAGCTCCGGATGCTCTTCTTCGATCTTACGCAATCGCGCATAAAGCTGGTCGAATTCGTAGTCAGAGATCTCCGGGTTGTTATCCACATAGTATTTGTATTCGTGATGCTCAATCGATTCGCGCAACTCGCGCACTTCTTTCTCTAACTTTGTTTTACTCATGAATGTCCGGCTGAAACCTTCAGCGGTTTCGTGCGCCTCACCCCGGCTTCATTTCGGGAACTTCAGCAGATTCAAATACATCAATTTGATCCGCTCCTGATTTCTCAGAAAGGATATCTGCCAGATTCAGGATATCTTGTTTTACAAAACCATAAGAAGAAAAACGGATTTTATGTTCCGGATCTACTAAAAAAATAGAAGGAACGGTATGGAGGCCATAAGCCCTGCTCGCAGGATAAGGCGCCTCATCTAGCAGAATCGGGACTGTGATTCCCAGTTCCTCGCGAAACTTTGCCGTCTGCCCGGGATTATCCTGCGCTATCGCCGTGAAGTAGACAGAATGGGCATATGCATCGTAAATTTTCTGAAGAAAGGGAAAGGCAAACCGGGAAGTCCCGCAGCTGAATTTGTAAAAAATGAGAACCGAATTCAAGGGACCTGCAGATGCATAAAAGCTCATTTCTCCGTTGCCAAACATTTTCAACGTGAAGTCCGGAGCAGTTTGATTTACGTCAAGCATAGTCTATTTTTAACAGAAGATCGCTAAGGTCGCAAAGATAAAGAATATTTTTTCTGCGCGTTCTTTGCGAGCTTCTGTTCAAAATCAAATACGGCGGGCGACTTCAGCGGCTTGCCAGACCGCGACCTGAGCATTTGTTTCGGAAGCAAGTTTTGCGGCGCCGATCAAATAGCATTCCTCCACGTTTGGCTGGATCTGCTGAAAGAGTTCCGAATTGGCAACCTGACCGATCGCAAGAATAACTTTCTCCGCCGGAATGAATATCTCCTTGTCATTTCGCGTGATCGCATGCAAGCCGTTTTGCGTAACGGCTTTGTATTGAATCTGCGTTATCATTTTCACACCTCGATTCTCCAGCAATTGGATTAAAGCCCAGCGCGTGGTCGGCCCAAGTTTTTCGCCAATTCGTTTTCCACGGCGTGTCAGCGTGACGTCGTGGCTTCGCGGGAGTGATCGCAGATATTCTTCGTAGGACGCAACTTGATCCATGTCGTCAAAAAAGGATGGTGGCGGATAAGCGTTTTCCGAATCGGATAGAAGATGGGCAACATCGCATCCGATTCCACCCGCGCCGATTACTGCAACTTCTCTGGAGGGTTGCACAGAGGATGGATCGTTAAAAAAACTTTCATAGTCGATGCAATGCGCTTGTTCCGATCCAGGAATATCGGATGGTCTTGGCCGCGCTCCCGTTGCAAGAATAACAACGTCAAACTCTTGAAGTTCCTTTTCCGATGGGGAGCAGTTCAACTGCACATGGATCTTGTATTTCTTCAGATAGCTCCGGTAGTAGCGAATCGTATTCAAGAACTCCTGTTTGCCGGGAATGAGCACCGCGTGAAGAAGTTGTCCGCCAATTTTTGAGCCTCGCTCAAAAAGCGAGACATCGTGACCGCGTTCAGCAAGAGTTTTTGACGCTTCCAATCCTGCGGGTCCTGCGCCTACAACAGCAACTCGCTTTTTGTACAGGGCTGGTTTTTTGCGCATCAGCATTTCACGACCCGCTTCCGGGTTCAAAATGCACGTGGTTGGCTCATCCCGAAAAGCATTGTCCAGGCACGCTTGATTGCAGGCAATGCACGTGTTGATGAATTCGCTTCTGCCCGAGCCGGCTTTAGAAGCAAAATCAGGATCCGAAAGCAAGGGTCGCGCGAGGCTCACCAGGTCCGCTTTTGACGTCGCGATCAAATTCTCTGCAACCTCCGGATCATTGATTCGATTGCTGCAGATGCATGGAATCTTCACGTGTTGCTTGATGCGCCCAACCACAAAACTGTAATAGGCCCGCGGCACAAGCATGGAAATCGTTGGGATTCGAGATTCATGCCAGCCAATTCCTATGTTGAGCGCATTGGCCCCGGTCTCTTCCATGGTTTGCGCAAAATAAAATGTTTCACTCCAGCCGTTGCTCCCCGGCATCAAATCCATGCCGGACATCCTGAATATGACGGGATAGGAATCTCCACATGCTTTGCGTATCGCGCGCATCACTTCCGCGCCAAAACGGACGCGATTTTCAAGGGCTCCTCCCCAGATGTCCACACGTTTGTTGGTCAGCGGCGAAAAAAACTGGTTGATTAAATATCCTTCCGATCCCATCACTTCCACACAATCAAAACCTGCCTCCCTAGCACGCACAGCGGCCGTCGCGAAATCATCAATGGTTTTGAAAATGTCCTCTTCCGACATTTCACGTGGAGTCGAAGGATGCAAACTGCTGCGTATGGCAGAAGGTCCCACCGGTTGTAAACCGGATAACCATTCGCGCGTTGCATAGCGGCCCGCATGAAAGAGCTGCAGTCCGATTTTTCCTCCGTCTTCGTGAACGCGTCTTGTAATAAAACTGAGCGTTCGCACATCGTCTGGTTTGTAAATGCAGCTAAAGCTTCCGCCGCCGATCGCTTCTTCATTGATTGCGCAACCGCCTGTGATGATTAATGCAGCCTGGCCCCTGGCCCGGGCAGCATAAAACTCCGCCATTCTTTCCGCTGAATCTTCTTTGCCTTCATAGCCTAAATGCATCGATCCCATCAGTACCCGGTTTGGCAGTTGCAGCGTCCCGATGGCGATCGGGGTAAACAAGTTCGGGTAAAACATGGCAATATGATAAATAAGAATATGAAAAATGAAAAATGAAAAACTAAAAATGGTAGATTAGAGGCGGTATGTTAAAAGGCAAGTCGATTCTAGTAGCGGGAGCCACCGGGGGGTTGGGGCAGGAAATTGTTACGACTCTGGCGGCGCAGAAATGTTCAATGATGCTGGTGCACCGGAGCGAAGACGATAAAGCCGCGCGATTGAAATCGCGTATCAAAGGGGCGCATGCAACCTTCTACGAATGCGATTTCACTCAGGCTGACGAGATTCAGGATGCAATCAACATTTTCTTCGACCAGGAGAAAGAGCCCTATGGCCTCATTAACTTGATCGGAGACCCCGCAAGAGTCGACTGGCAGAAGGCGCAAATCTCTCATATGCAAGATGCATTTCTTTACAATGCTTCGGCCCCTCTGTGCAGCGCAAAAGAATTCGGACTACGAATGAGAAACTCTTCACGGTCCGGATGCGCTGTGCTTTTCTCTTCGATGCAGGGTGTATATCCGTTTGAAAGTTCCCTCTTTTACGGGACCTCCAAAGCCGCTTTGATCCACGGAGCAAAGATTCTGGCAAAAGAGTTCGGCGGAGATCCTTTTTTCCGAATCAATGTCATAGCTCCCGGTGTCAATCATGCGGGCATGGCATTGGAGAGCATTCAAAAAGGGAAATACGCTAAGTTGGTGGATCAAAAGATTATTCCACGGTATGGCCAGGCGTCGGATATCGCGAGACTCGTCTTGTTCCTCCTGGATCCGGATCTTTATATGACCGGCCAGACAATTCTGTACGATGGCGGACTCACCCTTCGACGAGATCTACTGAAATAGTCTCTGGACGATCATGATTTCAGAACATATAATGCAGTCGTAAGATCAGCGATGATGAGAAAATATCTAACGATCGGGGCACTCATTCTGGGCTTCGCCTGTCTTGCGTCTGCCGATGTCATGGTCTTGAATACGGGGAAGAAGATTCGAATCAAATCTTTCACCCTTGTTGAAGTTGGAAAGCTCGAAGTATTGATTAACGACCGCTCCGAAATGGTCATCCCCGTCGAATGGGTAAAGGAGATTCGGGACGAGCCAGATCCACCACCGGCGCCGATGGTCGTACAAGAAAAAGAAGTTTTACGTCAACCCACTATCCATTTCGCTTACGTTGACCATGTTCGTTCGGCTTCCGAAAAATACGAACTGGATTGGAGATTGATTACGGCTGTCATGAAGGTGGAATCGAACTTTAATCCCCGCGCTGTTTCAAGAAAGGGCGCTCTAGGTTTGATGCAATTGATGCCAGACACGGCAAAGCTGTACAGCGTGAAAAACCCGTACGATCCCGGCCAGAACATTGACGCCGGCGTGAAACACCTGAAGAAGTTGATGAAGCGGTATAACAATAAGCTGGATCTGGTGCTGGCGGCTTACAATTCGGGTGAAAAAACCGTGGATCACTATCAGGGGATTCCTCCTTACGCCGAAACGCGACAATACGTGAAGAAGGTTTTGAATTTTTACCGGCAGGGCTTATAGCTTCAGCACCTTTCTGTAGCAATCTTCCGTTTTCTCTACCATCGAATCGATCGTAAATTTCCGGGCCTGTTCTTTTGCTTTCGCTGCAAGGTCCGATCGCAGATCAGAATCATCAAATAGTTTTTGTATGGCCTCGCTCCATTCTGCGGGTTCGCTCGAAACGAGAATTCCTGAGCTTACCTGCTCTTCAGTGCTTGGTTGTCGTACGGCCAAAACAGGAATTCCAACGGCCATTGCTTCCCTTAGCACACCGGACAAACCTTCACGGCTGGAGGAAAGAAAAAACAGATCCATTGCTGGATAAATTCTTTCCACATCGCTGCGATAATCGGTAAACAGAACGCGTTGGCCGCATCCGATTTGACTGGCCAGATCCTCGCAGCGGGATTTTACAGGACCTTCTCCTACCAGCAACAAATAAGCTCGCGATTGATTCTTTGCGAATTCGCAGAAAGCGCGGATGAGCGCTTCTTGGCCCTTTTCTTCATCGAAAAAGGAGATGTTGCCGATTACAAAAGCATCCGGCGGAAGGCCGAGTTCGCTGCGGGAAGTAATGCGATCCGGTGACGCGTCCAATTGCGAAAAATCTGATCCGCTTTCTGCAACAAAAATTTTCTGCGAAGGAATTCCTGCTTCGAGAAGCTGATTGCGAACAGTCTGTGACACAGCAAGAAGCGCATCGACATGTTTTAGTTTCCGGCGCAGAAGCGTTTTTTTTGCTGGAACGGCAGCCCTGCGAGAAAAGACGATCGAAGGAAGCGTGTCGGGCCAGCGGGCCATCAGCGCAATCGAACAGGCATGCGCCGTGTGCGCATGAAGGATGTCGGGTTTTTGCACATCAACGAGCCGGCGCAGTGTTCGTCCGGAAATGAGATCCCACTCTCCGCGCATGGGCAACGTGAAACACGGAATATTGCTCGCCCGCGCTTCCTGCAGGATCCTGGAGCCCGGACGCGCAAAAATGCAATTCTCGTGGCCGCGTTGCTGGAGTCCCCGAACGAGATGAAGGGTCTGCATTTCGCCACCCCGAAATCCTTTTTCAGTGTTGATGTGAAAAATTACAAGGTGTTCCTTGCTCATTGCGAATTTTGCAACTCCCAGAGTTTCGCCATTTTCAAGTAGACCGTGTAAGCGGAGAGCCAGGCTATGATCAATCCTGGTATGCCGTCCAGAATTCCGGCCTTTACGAAATAAGTTTTCAATAATCGCAAAGGTGGATATAGAAAAAGCGAAAACCAGCTGACACGTTTTCCTTTCTCGTATGCCTCACGGGCTGCCAGAGAAGTAAAGGAGTGCACCTTGGGCAAATACTGTTCAAAGGATCGAAAGGTGTAGTGCTCCATCGGGTGCAGAAGGGAGTCGATGGTTCCATTGCGTACCACGAGCTCTTCATGAACCAGCTTCGCTGAGTCGTACGCTGCTTTCCGTTTGTCGAAAAGACGGATCACTGACTTCCCGCTCCAGCATCGTACTTTCTTTCCGCAGAAGTAAGCGTCCCGTTTGATCCGGAACGCATCCGCGCCGGCGGGAGAATTCAAAGTGTTCTGGATCTCATTTCGTAACGCCGGTGTCAAACGCTCGTCCGCATCCAGGATCAATACCCAATCATTCAACGCGAGCTCAATTGCTGCATTCTTGTTTGCTGAAAAATTGTCGAATGCTCTTTGGTGGACTCGCGCATTCAACAAACGGGCAATCTCCGGAGTGCCATCCTGGCTGAAGTTGTCCATGACAAGAATCTCCTGCGCAAGATCTTGAACGGACTGAATGCAGGATGCGATGTTCTGCGATTCGTTGAATGTCGGAATGACCACCGACAACGCCAGACTCATGCGTTATAATGACCTTTTGCTTTATCGGGAAGTCTATAGTATGACACACTAGCAAAGTAGCGCGGCCGTCCCGGCTGCGTGAGTTCTAGCAAAGTAGCGCGGCCGTCCCGGCTG
>JAKEFK010000014.1 GCA_022616075.1 bacterium | reverse complement strand
TCCGACATGGTACCCATAACAGGTCCATGTTCCTATAACAAGATTTGGGAATTCAGGCGTACCATCCGCGTTTACTCCGTTGCAAGATCCGCTCGTACATGTGATCGTTCCTTCCGGATACAGATATCCTTGTGTGGCAGAACCCATCGATTTTCCGTTTTGGCAAAAGGATGGGTTCGTTCTGCCCAAATTTGGACAGTCTGTCCCTTGGAACTGTCGCAAAATTCCGGGGTGCTGCTCAAAATCTCAAGTGAGAATTTGATATGTGAAAAAACGGCGCTTCAATGTTACCAGGAGCTTAAGTGCCATCAGTCCGCCTTCGCGCAGTTAAGCCGAACTCGCTTCTTACTTCATCTGCTATTTTGTGAAACCAGGGTGTAGTATATGAGGCTTTCGGACGCACCAACCGAGCAATTTTTTGAAAGGATGGGTATTCGCCTTTACTCTGCAAGCTTGAAACGACGCGTTTCACTTCTCTCTGATAGTGTTTTCTCTTTTCTGCCATAAGCTTTTCTTCATATTTATTTCTCCGATCAGTAATGGCCCGCACAAGATTGCCAGCACACCGGTATATTTTGGTCGCATGGCAACCCTTCCACCCTAAGCTTTGACAGATTTCGGCAATCACGCTTTTTGTGGAAGGCGGCGGATTAATTTCCAGATTTCTTTTGAGAGTTTCCCGAATCTTCACTACCGTTTGATTGCTTCGAAATTGAATATAACGCTGCGACAATTTGCGGCAGAGGTCGCCATGATGTCTTCGCAGATAAAATTTCTGAAGTCCTGTTTGCTTTGTAAATTCAGCAATATTAACAGGAGGATGGGCTGCCAATGCCTGGCGGAGCAGTTGGGTCTCGTGTTCTCTCTGAAGCTGCTTTTGGTATTCCCGGAATCGCGAACGGATCTTATGAGAGATAAATGGATAGGCGCCATATAAATAATCCTTGTTGTATTTGATCCGTCTGGCGAATTCGTTCACTGGAATTGGAGGTTCTTCCTTCATCGATCTGTTAAATTCCTTGATAATTTCCGGCGCTACGCATCGTGGCCGTATACGCCCTTTGGCTTCAGAATAATGACGCTGTGTAATTTTCCTGCAAAGTGTGGGAAAGCGCTCATAGAGTTTGCCTTGAGGCAACTGCAATTGCTTTTCTATTTTGCTTACCGTCTCAGGCCTTTGCTTTGCGTTAACAATCCGGATGAGTGTTTTCTCAACGTGATTCCAATTGCATTTATGATCAAGCGGACTGTTTTTTCTCAGGCTATTTTTCGCAATCCGGCTTCGCACCTCCGCGCAAAATGATTCCGGTGGAAAGCGTTTAGAGAAAAATTCCAACGGACCTGTCTCTAAGCCTCTGCACAATTGGCAAAAGCTTTGTAGCTTGGGAATCATTACGCCGCGGCACCAATTCTCAATGCACGCGCGGGATATTCCAACAAGACGAGCAAGTACTGAACAATTACCATCAGCCGCTGTGCTCACGAGTTGTTTGATCCTTCCCACAAAATCTGACCGATCCAGTTCTTTCAATCGGCTGGCCAGGATCAAGAATTCAGCGACAGTATTTTCGGAATCGTACTTTCCTGCTACTCGTTCCTTTGTATAGTTTCCGGCGAGCGATTTCTGGCAATGAGCACAAATGGAGAGTTCGGGATACATCGGCACAAATGGTTGCGTCCGACTGCAGTGCGGGCAATGTACTGCGAGCAACACCTGATGGAGCAAACATGCCTGGATTCCATTAAAGTACCAGGCTATCGGATCATATACATCTTCTCCACTGTTGAGCCATTCTTCATAACATCTGGGGCACCATCGCCGGTGAGGGTACATCAAGCCTTTGCCATCGATCACATGTTTGTAACTCAGAAACGAAAGCTGCTTCAGGTGCTGACATCCTGTAAGGGTCTCTAATGCAATCACCCAATCGGATGCAGTAGTGCCCATGCCATTCAGATATTTTCTATCTTCGTGCCTGCCTTCCTTCGTCAGCCACAATTTTCCGGTAACAGCGCCAATCTCTTTTTTCATCAGGCTTAGAGTTCGAAGACAATGAGCTTTTGCCAGCCGAACCGTATAGCATGTTAAGCTTTCAACGTATCTTGATCCGAGGCCTCTCGGAGTCAAACAGTAAAGGCGGGAAGGTGTGGAGTGCTGATGCATATCGTTAAGATTTTCGACATAACGACGTCCAATCAGGCTGCATCTCCGATTGACACTGGTCGTTGATTGTGGCACCGAATTCGGAAGCCGGCATTTTGAAATGTTCCTGGCATCAAACCGAATCAACAAAAAGCAGCGTCCTCTATCTAAAGCACGTTTTGGGTCTCTGATTGAACGATTCTTTGGAATGTCAAATGAGTTATTTGTGCACAACCTGATCGGCAATACGCAGCTCATGAAAAATGTGCGCCAAATATCCAGGTCGACTAATCCTAAAATGCTCGCTGCATGGACTATTTCCAAACTTGGGGACGCATTTGCAAAGTGGGTCGTATTTTACAACAACCGGAATCACGGAACACTCTTAACGAGTCCAAACGAAGCCTATGGGCTTGGAATGCAAAAGCAGCCGGTCCCCTTTCGTCGAATCGAATATGATCAAAACTTTTTAATCGATTCCATGCCCTCCCCTCGAACCGGAAAGGCGAAGGTCGATGGCTGCAGAGGAATCAAAGTGAACTATTTGTATTACTGGTCAAACAAATTGGCGTTACCTTCTGTTGCCGGAACGCATGTCGAAGTTCGGTATGATCCTTTCAACGCCGGTATCACTTATGCCTTCATCAATGGTCAATGGGAACCCTGTTACGCTCGAAGTCATTACCACCAGCTTAAGAATTGCACCGAGGCGGAGCTGAAATATGCATCTGCTGAAATCCGGAAGCGTTACAGAAACCACGGGCGCCGGCATGTTCCAAACGCTGCTGAATTTGCTCACTTCTTTGAAGAAATTCAGCAGATCGAACAAGAGGAAATTGAAATCCGCCAGCAAAGGAGCGCCGAAATGAAAAAGCGGCATCGGTCTTTAGATGCTCCAGAAAAGCCTGATACCAGAGATGCCTTCGACATTGATGTCGGGTCACTGAAAGTTTTGAATTGGAGAAAAGCACGATGAAAAACGAACGGGCATTTCCTCTCGAACTTCTAAAACTCCCCGTTCAGCAACGGCTAAAATATTTTGAGGACTACATAGCAGCGCACCACCTTCTGAGTAGCCTATTTGAAGATCTTCGAAATGCGATACTTCTTCCCACCGGCACATCAATAATTGTGGTCGTCGGTCCAACCGGTGTTGGTAAGACGTTTCTGCGGAAGCTGATTGAAGCCGAGCTTTTTCAAGAGTGGGCGCGTATCCAAGAGGAGGATCCCGAGTGGGATCGCGGCCGCATTCCCATGGTTTCAACGGAGGTGATCGCAAGAGACAAGCTCCAGTTCTCCTGGAATGGTTACTATGAGAGAGTGCTTCGGGCACTCCATGAGCCCTTGATACAGCAGAAGATTGAAATAAAGCCGCCAAAACCGGATCTGCAAGACTTGGTCACATCCTGCAAGAACTTAAGTGGAAACAAACTGAGATTTGCCCTTGAGTCGGCTCTTGCACACAGAAAACCATTTGCTGTCTTTGTGGATGAGGCTCAGCACCTGATTCGGTGCGGTGCCTACAAGTTACTAGACCAGATGGATTGCATTAAATCAATTGCCAATACAACAGGTGTAATGCATGTCCTTATAGGAACCTATGAAATGATTGATCTTTTGGATCTCAGTGATCAGCTGATCAGACGCACCATGCCACTTCATTTTCCCCGGTACCGCGAAAGATCATCTGATTTCCGCACGTTTGCAAATGTTATTTACAGTTTCCAGCGGAAAATGCCACTGCCAATGGAGCCGGATTTAATCGAGTACCGCAATTTTCTTTATGAGAGATCTCTGGGCTGTGTTGGGATTTTGAAAGACTGGCTGATGCGATCGCTGAATCGCGTTCTTCGAAATGACGCCAAAACAATGACACTAAAGGATCTCGAAGCAACCGTGATCCTTTCGAAAGAGCGCAGCTCCAAAATGCGGGCTCGGATGGAACAGGAGGAAAAGTCATTGGAACATTTACTGGGAATTGATTTGCAGGCTATAACCAAGGACGATAAAGGATCAGTGCAAAAGGCGAAAAATACCAACCGGCAGCCTGGCCGGAGAAAACCCGGTCGAGACCCTCCGGAAGCCTGTTCCACGCCCTCACGCATTCCCGGACTACTTCAAGGTACGATCTGTAGCTTGGTTTATCGAAACTGATATGAAAAGCAAATATCTTTCGAGAATATCCATCGATCAGAATAGTCAGCCACGGTCTTCCGATCGCCTTTCTTGTTTCCGAGTCGACTAATTCGATGTCCAATTCTGTGTGATCGAGATGAGCGATCTGCCACGGGCGGTCCCCGTGGACTGGAACCGAATCATCGAGTGTGTAGTAGAACTGTTCATATTGATTCGCTGCTTTAGGACCCTTTCGGGCTCGTTCCACTTGTTCTGTGCTAAAGCGTCTGAGTCCCCGCCGGAATGCTTTTCTGGAAGGTGGAGTGACCCCATTTTTCCTGCATTCCCGAACAAGCTCCGCATAGACTACCGAACTCCGCTTTTGGCGTTCATTTAGATACTTTTGTTCTATGCAATCATTCAGAATCTTCCTGACATCAATCAACTCTCCGTTTTCACTCTGAACGGCAGCTAAACGGTCTTCTGTATTCCCTTTGTTGGCTTTGGGAATAATGCCATAGAATCCGTTTCCGCAGTTCTTTTCTGCAAGATAATATTTGCTGATCCAGTTTCTCAGTGTTCGTCTGGATACAGGAAGCTCGCCAGTCGATTCTCCGCGAAGAACCGGTTCAATAATTTTTAGACGCCGTACAGCTTCGATCCGTTGCGATTCTGAAATAGTCGCAAAAAGCGCGTTCAACTCAGAAGACGATGTGCACTCTTGTTGTACCGCACGAATTTTTCCCGCCCGTACTTGCTCTTCAATGATTTTCATGGAAATGGACTCAGGATTACCGTCATCAAATTGGACAAGGGCAATAGAATGGCCGGCAACGAGAATTTTGCAGACTCGCGAGTCCCAATTAACTGTCATCCCGGTGCGGATAGCTTCAAGTGGCAGGACGCTTTCGCTGCAGTGCACTTTCACTTTCAGTTTTTCATGAAAGGCCGCTGTCTCAGGATCCCGATAAACCGTGACGCGATTGATCTCTCCCAGAAATGCTTGGTTCAAGTCAGCAAAGATGGCGTTGTCGGAAATCAGCCAGTAGACGTCTTCAATCGTGACAGCGGTTTCCTCAAGCAATTTGGATAGATTCATGAAGCCCTGCCGGTTCAGGATCTGTACAATCTTTTCCTGACCAGGACTATCTTGCCTTTGAGATCTGCAATAGTAAGGTTCAAGAAGCTGGATGTTCCGCAGCAGAACGTAGTTGATCGCTTCTGAGCTTACAACCTGAAAACTCAGACCAAATTCAGAAGCATACCGGGCTCCTGCCGGGGAAACCCATTGACCGTTTTCTTTTTTATAACGATCAGGGAATCTTTCTGTGAATTTGAGCAGCGATTTTTCTGTCTTTGCCTTTACCCAGCCTGCACCTGCTTCGCGAATCACGAAGAAGTCGGGCGTGTATAGATGTCTGTACCGTCTTCCGGATTCATCACGGTAATCAAGATAGAAACTCGGAGGCTGATCCCAGTATTCAATAACATCCGGGTCAAATTCAAATTCATATATAAGAGCGAGTTCTACCGTATGACTTTCAAACTGAATCGAATGAGGCATTTTTCGACTGCGGTTGTAAAATCCGCAGACATTTCCTGCGCCTCCGCTGGCGCGTCTTGAAGGGGGTTGCGATCTGATGCTCTGGATGAGATGGACCGCGCTTTCACGTAATTTGTTCCTCTTACACCAACTCTCAAATTGCTCGTTACTTGTAAACATTTTCGAATATGATATTAATACTTATTAGCATTTGTCAATACATATATGTATTGATGTCGAAAAGGAGAGCACAGATGACAACAAGGAAGCGCAAAAGGCCGGATCAGGCGTTCACAAAAAGGATACGCGAGGCATTTTCAGGAGCAAACGATACCGAGATTGCCCGGGGGATTGGACTGCGCCAACCCGTGGTTTTCAGGTATTTAAGCGGTGAGATCTCGCCGTGCTATGACTTTTTTTGGCGGTTGGCTCAACTAAAAATTGATATCAACTGGGTTTTGACAGGGAGATCCGCTCCACCGATTGTACCGGCCGAAGAATCGGAAGAGTTGCAGGAACGACTGCAGCGGTATTACCGGAAGATCGAGCCTTATGTGAAAAAGCATCCGGAATTTCTAAACGAGCTTGAAGCTATTGCGGACGCATTCCTTAAGACGAGGAGTGAACTTGCCTATGCACAAAAGAAGAAGCGATAAGTATGGCCACGAACAACAAATTCTCTTCCTATATATATAGGTGGCGGGCGAAACGGTTACCAAAATCATATTCCGCTTGACAAACTGCAACCTTCGCTGGATATAATGTTGACCCTAAAAGAATAGCTTCAGCCGCTCTGCGTATAACCCTTATTACTTCCGTAATTGGAACTACTTGAGGTCTACTTTGGATTTTAAAATGCGCCAATGGGAAAGCGGATGGGGCCCCGTCGGAAAAACGATGGGGTCCAACCGCGAAACCGTAATGCAGAAATGCTCAGTTTCAGTCAGCTCTTGGGAAAAACGATGGGTTCAGCAGAGGTAAAGCGTTGGGTTCTGCCACAGGAATTTCTGTATTTTTCATTTTTCCACTGGGAATATTATTTGGTTGCTTCTTTCCGGCCGGAATGCGCCTTGTCAAAAAACTATCAGCATCTGAAACCC
>JAKEFK010000013.1 GCA_022616075.1 bacterium | reverse complement strand
TTTGCGGATGAACTTCTAGTGGGAGCGCGGGCATCTTGCCCGCAAAATGCTTGTCGAGCAAACACGTTTTTGCGGACTGGAAGTCCGCGCTCCAATTGATTTTTCAACAAACTCGGCTTTCCAGCCTGCATTACGTACTCCCTTCTATGACAAGAATGTCGCGACTTGCGAAGAAGAGATAGAATCATTATTTATTCATGTAGGAGCTCTCTTGAGTTCCTTAGGGCGAACCTTTTCTGGTTCGCTCTTTGCTTTTTATGGAGGTTAAAAATGATCAGAAATTTAATGACGTTACAGGACCGGATGAACCGGCTGTTCGACGAAGCATTTCCAGCCCGTCAACGATCTTTAGGTGAAGAGCAGGACTTCTTCGCGGGCGAATGGACTCCTGCCGTCGACATCTATGAAGATGAAAACGCTATTACCCTAAAGGTTGATATCCCGGGCATTGATCCGAACAATCTGGATATACGCGTTGAGGGCAATACCCTGCATATGAAAGGCGAACGCAAGCATGAAAAAGAGACAAAACGCGAAAATTTCTATCGAATCGAACGTGCCTACGGTTCTTTCGCTCGTAGTTTCACGCTGCCACATAACGTTCAAGCGGATCGAATTGATGCTGCTTACAAGAATGGAGAGTTAAAAATAATGTTGCCTAAGACGGAAGAAGCGAGGCCAAAGCAGATAAAGATAAAAGCGGAAACGCAGGAATCCCGGAACCCGGAGACACGAAACAGGTAATTCTGTTTTACGAGGATTTTGTATGGATCGTAAAGTAGAAGGTTGCGCCATGGCCGACAGCTCCTTCGGCCCAGATCAAACCGCCATGTCTGTCGATCACGCGGTAGACAGTAGCCAGTCCGATTCCGGTGCCGGGAAATTCCGAATCCAGATGCAATCGCTGAAAAGGATGGAAAAGCCTATCTGCATATTTCATATTGAAACCGGCGCCATTATCCCGTACGAAGAACGCGCGGCCATGGACTGTATCAGATGAACCAAACTCTATTCGGGCCGACTCATCTGAGGTAAACTTCCATGCGTTTCCCAGCAAATTCTCCAGCACAATCTTCAGGAGTTTGCCGTCCGCGTGCACCTGAAGTCCGTCGTGAATGAGAATCGCGGCTTTTGGTTTCTCGTGTATCGCTTGCAAATCCCTGATGACTTCATTTGCTAAAAGCGACAGATCCACGGTTCGCATGTGAAGATCTATTCTGCTCAAATTCGAGAGTTGTAACAGATCATCAATCAGTTCTCCCATCCTGTTGGCAGCGGCCCGCACACGTTCCAGATAACTTTGACCGGCTTCATCCAACTGGTCCGCGTGATGTTCCTGGAGCAGTTTGCTGAATCCATCGACGCCACGCAACGGCGCGCGAAGGTCGTGCGAAACGGAATAACTGAATGCCTCCAGTTCCTTGTTCTTACGCTCTAATTCTTTGGCCACTTCCGCGCGAACATCAGCAATTTCATGAGCGGCCCGCGCCTCAGCTCGTTCTATTTCCCTCATTAGTGATTCCTGTTGAAGCGCATGCTCTGCAAGACTTCGGGCCACGATCTGCCGGAAGAGATAGATCAAAATCAGAGTCACAAACAATCCAAAAAGCAGGAAGGCTACGATGGAAATAACAACTTCCCTCCACCATTCCGACAGGGCTTCATCCTGGTTTAAGGAAATTGCAACGAAGAGTTTGGGTTCTGCAGTCGCTCGAAAAGCGTTGAGCATAACTGGTCCGCCGGTAGTGATGGCGCCTCGAAGCGTGCCGGCTTCGCGCCCGCGTCGCGCAGCTTCGTAAATCGAATTACCTTGCGCGGTTCGGCCCATAGGATTCGATTGCGAAGGTTCCTGAATTAAGATGATTCCATCCGGATGAAAAACCCAAAGGATCCCGCTCTTGCCGACATCTACCGATTGGAAAAAGCGTTGCAGTTCGATAGGAACAACAGTTGCAACGACAGCGCCATCAAACGTGCCATCCTGTGTTGTTAAACGCCGGCCAAGGGGGATCACGAGCTGCGGGTTCTTTGTGAGCGTTCGAAACGGTTTGCTCGCTACAAGAATGTCTTTGGATTCCGAATGAAGCCGTTGAAAAACGTAGTCGGTGCGACGCGACTGGCCGATGATGAAGTCGATAGTGGCATGGCGGATGATACCTTCCGTATCCACCACAGAAATCGATCCGACTCCGGACAACCCGGCTTTCGCAGATCTGAGGACCGGGCCCCATTCTTCAGGAGGAGCCGAGGGTCCGCCGATTCTCCTGCTGATCATGGACAGTTGACGCAGAGAAGAATCCGTTCCTGCAAATACTTCGTGCAAGTAGCGGGACAGAATTGCTGCAAGATTTGCGGCGTGTTTCTCACGGTTGTTCAGTATTTGCTCTTTGCGCGAAATCAAATCCGTGCCGCGCATCAAAGCAAGCACGATGAACACACCCGCCGCAATTCCGCTTAATGCATATTTCAACCGTCGATCAAACGTGAACGTACTGGGGTCGGCCATACGGTCTTTCCTGATTATACGACCGTTCCTAATTGTGGTGCCGGCGACTCGCCCGACCCACATTGCCTCCTTATTTAGAAATCTGTATAATTAGACGGATGTCTAACAATGAACGAGATTTTTAAGGCGCTTGCCGATCCCACGCGGCGGGAGATTTTGCGGTTGCTGGGCGCCGGCGAAAAATCAGCCGGAGAGCTTGCGGAGCATTTTGATATTACAAAGCCGTCCATTTCGCATCATTTTTCCGTACTGAAGGAGGGGGATTTGATTTCCAGCCGCCGCGAAGGAACAACCATTTATTACACTTTGAATACGACCGTGTTTCAGGATGTGATGACCTGGGTTGTCGACCTTGTGGGTGATTCGAAGCGGAAAAGGAGGAACAACTCATGACACGACTCTACAGCATTGCAACGATTCTCCTGATCGTGTTGGTGTTTGGTGTTACGTCATACGTTTATCCAAAAATGCCTGAACAAGTTCCGGTTCATTGGAACCTGGAAGGGAAGGTGGATGACTACGGTGATAAATCGTGGGCGACTTTTCTGCTTCCCGGCGTGATGATCTTGATCCTCGGTTTGATGAAAGGGCTGCCGTGGCTCTCTCCGAAGCCTTTCGCGGTGGATTCTTTTCGCAGGACCTATGAATTTGTAATGTTTTTGACGGCATGTCTTTTCGCCTACATTCATGTTTTGCTGCTCTGGAGCATGTTTCATGAGGATGTTGATACGAGCCGGCCATTTCTTGCCGGACTTTTCCTGTTCTTTGCTTTGCTCGGCAATGTGCTCGGGAAGGTGAAACGAAATTTTTGGATTGGCATAAGAACACCGTGGACTCTTGCCAATGAGCGCGTTTGGAACGATACACACCGTTTGGCCGCGCGCATTTTCGTGGTTGTTGGAGTGATTGGCTTCCTCACAACGATTGCAGGCGTGACACCGGTATTTGCAATCGCCCTCCTAATAATTGGAGTCCTGATCACTGCGGGATATTCCCTCGCTCTCTACAAACGTCTCGAACGCGCCGGTAAGGTTTAACAATATACAGCGGACGCTTATGAGAGACTCCGGTGACGGGCGCGGGCGCGACGTACTCGATCACGATTACCGCATCTTGTGTCCTTGCACCATCGCCTGATATTGCCTTTGGTTTTATCGAAAAAAGCCCACCGACATCCGGTATTTTCGCAGATCTTGATTCGATTGCGCTGCTGCTGGAATGAATCAACGAACGACGCAGCCACTTGTGATTTGATCCATGTCCAATCGAGGCGCAAAGGTCTCAGCTCGGTGCGTATTCGTTTTCCTTTTGCAACGAGTTTGAGGTAGCCTGGCGCATTCAGAAAAGCATTGAAAGTCCATAAATCTTGCCGGCTCAGTGATTCACCCGATGCGATCTTTTCGATCGACCGTCTCAGGAAGTTCCGAAGTTGGGCCAGCTCTACAATCGGATTTGTCAGAATCAGCTTTTCGGGAAGTTTCCAATATCTCAGAAACCTTGCCACCCACCTTGGTTCCAGCAAATGATCAGTCAAGCGGCCGAATCCGTCCCACTGCTGGCTGTTTACCAGGTCCAACCATGAGCTCTGAGGAGTGAATCCTGCGTCGAAGCGTTGTTTGCTCATTGCTGTAATGACATATATAATCAGCGTAACGAGTATAGTATATTTTACTCGTTACATCAACACAGGCGTGTACGAAACACGAAGGAGGAACCTTGAGAGAATCCGTATATGATGCAAACAAAATCGCCTTGATTGGCGTTCCTTCGAGCGCTGGCGCTCGCCAATTAGGCCAGGAGGAAGCGCCTCGATTTCTTCGCAACGCAGGGTTGGTGGACCGCCTGCGCTCCACTGGTCGAGACGTTTTGGATCTGGGTGACCTCAGTCAGGTTTCGTTTTCTCCGGATAAGCAAAATGCAAAACAGCAGAATCTTACTCATGTCCTCCGAGTTCTCAGGCAGGTAATCAGTGCTGTTGATTTGGCTGTTGCAAACCGGGCATGGCCGTTGGTTGTTGGAGGAGATTGTACGATAACCATCGGCGTCCTTGCAGCCCTAACAAAACATTTCGCAAGCTTAGGAATGATTTACTGCGATGGCGATGTGGATCTGAACACGCCGGAAACGACTTTATCGGGAATCTTCGACGGAATGGTGCTCGCCCACATCCTTGGAAAGGGTGTGGACGAACTAAGCCATTTGGGGTCGCGTTATCCCCTGCTGGATGAGCAAGCCGTATCTCTTTTCGGGTATAGCGTTGAGGCTGGCGGAATTGATCCTGTGGAAGTCAAGCTGCTGCAAGAGACTCGGATGGCCAGATATCCGCTTGAACAGATTAGGGGTATAGTGCAGACTGCCGCCATGCAAGCCTTAGATGAGCTGGAGAGCAGGGCGAAGCACATCCTGATACATTTTGACGTTGATGTGGTTGATTCCGATGATTTTTCAGCCGCGGACATACCTCACAAACCAGGACTTACTCTGCTGAAAACGCAACAAGCACTGCAGGTGTTCCTGGGAAGCCGTCAAGCAGTCGGACTTGTGCTGACAGAATTCAACGTCAGGAATGACCCTGATGCAAAACTCGCCCTCCGGCTGATCGATATGATTGGTGAGGCCTTCCAGCCTGCATGAGATGATAAAATCCTAGAATCTCTCATGAAGAAGCGAGTGTCGAAAGAGCAATCCGCCCAACCAGTTCGCCGATTCTCGATGATTCGCGATTTTCACTTCGCGGATCTTTTTACGCTTGCGAATGGTTTTTGCGGAGTTGCAGCGATTTTTCAAGCGATGAGTTTCACCGCCACGGGCGATCGCAGAGAGTTGTATACGGCTGTGGGCATTATTCCACTGGCAATCGTTTTCGATTTTCTGGATGGACGCATCGCGAGATGGAGACACAAAGCTTCTCCGATGGGACGTGAGATGGATTCGCTGGCCGATGTCATTTCGTTCGGAGCAGCGCCCGCAGCCATCGCTTATGCAATCGGGCTTCAAAGCGTGCTGGATCAGATCATACTGATTTACTTCGCTGCGTGCAGCATCAGCAGACTTGCCCGATACAACATCACAGCCGAACAACTGGCGGAATCACCTCAGGGCAAAGTGAAGTATTTTGAAGGCACCCCCGTGCCGCTGAATATCATTCCACTTGCAATCACACTTTTTGCATTCTCTCACGGAGATCTGTATCCGGTGCGAATTCTGGGGATGGAGCTCCATTTGATTTCGCTTCTTTATTTGCTCTTCGGTTCGACTATGATCAGCAAAACGCTACGCATCCCCAAGCCGTAAGGGCGTTATAGCGATTTGAAGTTAACAAAGAAACAAAGATAAGGCTTCCGGTGTCATACAAGTAGAGTATGAAACGCGTGACCTTTGCACTTCTCCTGTTGGTATCTCTTGCTCACGCTGATGAAAAACCAATCTATGTCGATAGAAACGTGACTCCTCCCGTTTTGTTAAAACAGGTGAACGCACGGCTTCCGGAACTCAAGGGTATCTACCTCCCTTCAAAATTCTTGATGCTGGAAGCCGTGATCACCTCCAAAGGTGAGGTCACAAACATCAAACTCCTCAGATGTGCACATGCTTTGATTGACAAAGCCGTGGCTGAATCCATGAAGCAATGGAAATTTAAACCGGCACTGAAGAATGGAAAAGCCATCGCTGTGTATCTCACTTTTGCGAGCACTATCCATATCCGCTATTAGGCAGCGGACACGTTCCACACTATCATTCCTTATATGACGAACCAGCAGATTGCTCGAATCCTTTTTGAGATGGCCCTTTTTTGCGAAATGGAAGGCATTCCATTTAAGCCGCAAGCTTACGAAAGGGCCGGTGCTGCCATACAAAGTCTCGATGAAAGTCTGGAAGAGATTCTTCGCAAAGGCGGACTGAAGGCGTTGACGAAAATTCCGGGAGTCGGGAAAAGCATTGCCGATCACATTGAAAAACTTCATAAAACAGGAAGCTTTCCGGAATATGACAACTACCGAAAGAAAATCCCGGTGGATGTGTTGCAGTTGAGACGAGTAGGCGGACTCGGTCCGAAGATGATTTTCACTTTGTGGAAGAAGTTGAGAATCACGAATTTGGCGGAGCTGGAAAAGGCTGCGCGGGAAGGAAAAATCAGAGAACTTCCATCGTTCGGCGCGCGATCAGAAGAGAAGATATTGAAGGGTCTTCAATTCCTGGAGAAATCGGGCAACCGGCGCACTTTTGGAAGCGCGATCAAAGTTGCAAAAACGCTGGAACAACAGGTCTCCCAATTTCCGGAAGCGGGAAGAGTCGCGATTGCAGGTTCGCTTCGCAGAAAAAGAGAAACGATTGGAGACATGGATATTGTCGTCACCTCCTCAAGCCCGGAAAAGATTGCAGAACGATTCGTGGCCCTTTCACTCGTGGATCATGTTTACGGGAAGGGGAATACCAAAATAAACGTACGCCTGCGAAATCTCATGGATGCGGATTTGCGCATCGTGCCGGAAGAATCTTTCGGTGCTGCAATGTGCTACTTCACGGGATCCAAGAATCATTGTGTCTCGCTTCGAGAGCGCGCGATCAAGCGAGGATGGAAACTGAACGAGTATGGATTGTTCGAAGGAGACCGGAAAATTGCGGGAGCCACGGAAGAGAGCATCTACGAATCTCTGGGTATGCAATACGTTGCGCCTGAATTGCGGGAAGATTCCGGCGAGATTGAAGCTGCGCTTAAAAAGAGTTTGCCGGACCTGATCGAATACGGGGACCTAAAAGGGGACTTGCAGGTCCAAACGGACTGGACGGATGGAGATGATTCGATTGAAGTGATGGCCGATGCGGCGGAAAAGATGGGCCTGGAATATATCGCGATTACGGATCACACGAAAGGTCTGCCGATGACAAACGGTTCCGATGAAACCAAATTGCGCGAGCAAATGAAAGTCATTCGTCGGATCAACGAAAAATTTAAAAAGGCAAAGAGAAAATTTCGAATCCTCGCTGGCGCTGAATTGAACATCATGAAAGATGGAACGTTGGACATCGCGGATGAAGTTCTGGCCGAGCTGGATGTGGTAGGCGCAGCGGTTCATCATCATTTTCATTTGTCGCGGGAAGAGCAGACTGCGCGGATCCTGAGGGTGATGGAGAATCCACATGTGGATATCGTTTTCCATCTGACCGCGCGCAAAATAATCAAAAGGAATCCGATTGAGCTCGATGTCGATGCAGTGATTGCAGCTGCCGCCCGGACCGGAACCGTTTTGGAAATCGATGCTTCACCGGACCGGCTGGACATGAAAGATGAGCACATCCGGAAATGTGTCGAAGCCGGAGTGAAAATGTGCATCGATTCCGATGCTCATGCGACAGCCGAGTTCGGCTATCTGGATTACGGAATCGACCAGGCGCGCCGCGGTTGGGCATCAAAGAAAAACATCATCAACACGCTGCCCGTTGAAAAATTCCTGCGCCAGTTAAAGCAAAAGTAGACCGTTACCTGCAGGTAACTTCTTGATCGCGTCTAGTGATCCAGCTTATCTTCATTCTCATGCGAATAGCGATTCTTTTATGTTTAGTTTTCTTACAAAGTAGCGCGGGCGTCCCGCCCGCAAAACAAAACCCGTACAGAATCATCGCTGGCGGGCGAGCCCCCCGCCTCACCTCAGAGCCCAGTTCCAATACTTCATCAACCTCGGCCTCGACACGAGACGGCCAACACGATTTTGATTTCGAAATCGGCACCTGGAAAACCAAACTCAAGCGTCTCAAGAATCCTTTGAGTGGCTCCACCACCTGGCTCGAATATGAAGGCACGACCATTGTCCGGAAAGTTTGGAATGGCCGCGCAAATCTGGTGGAACTCGTTGCCGATTGCCCGGCGGGTCACTTCGAAGGTCTCAGTCTGCGTCTATACAATCCGGAATCTCGCCAGTGGAGTCTCAATTTCGCAAGCAGTGCAAGTGGCATGATGAGCACGCCCACCATTGGCGAATTCAAAGATGGTCGTGGCGAGTTTTACAACCAGGAAACATTCAATGGCCGAGCAATCCTGGTTCGATTTGTAATCTCAGACATCACCGGGGATTCTTGCCGCTTCGAGCAATCATTTTCAGATGACGGAGGCAAGACATGGGAAGTCAATTGGATCGCGATTGACACACGCATCAAATGAATCTATCAGGAGTGTCGCCTCAGGAATTCCAGAGTGGTCTGGTTAAATTCATCCACCTTTTCATAAATCGGTGCGTGCGCTGAACCTTCAAAGACAACGAGCTCGGACCTCTGAATCATATTTTTCAACGGTTCACCAAATCTGGAAGAAAGCACGTCATGGCGACCGATGGTAATTTGCGTCGGAGCCTGGATCTTGCCGAGTTGAGCTTCGGCATCGTGCGCTAGAACGGCATTCGATTGTCGTATGAATGCATTCACAGGCTGCGCAGGTCTCGATCGGGCAAATTCCTCCAATGACCGAATGTAATCGGGCTTCGTGTTATAGGTTTCGGGTGTGAAACACCAGGGGAAGATACATCGGACGATCATCTCCGTTACACTTCCCAGACCTTTGGTGATCACCTGCCAGCCCTCGACAACCGTCTTGAGAAAGGGATCCGTTTTAGTCCATCCGCTATGAACCGATAACGATCTGACCTTATCCGGGTATTTCGCCGCAAGCCAAATAC
>JAKEFK010000012.1 GCA_022616075.1 bacterium | reverse complement strand
TCGACGATGCACTGGGGCATCGACTGCGTCGCGGCGCCTCGCATCTGCCTGCCCGGCGCTCGCGCCATATGTCATCATATTTATGGGAAGGGACACTAAGGAGTAAACGATTATGGAAGAATTCATTCTCTCCAAAACAAGTCTCCCGAATCTACATCCGGCGATGGTTCATTTTCCTGTTGTTTTGTTGTTTGTAGCCCTGGTGATCGATATCGCGGCTCTCATTCTGTCGCGCGAGTGGCTGCGCAAGTCGGCTGTTTTGCTTTACGTTTTTGGAGCTGCGGCAGCCGGTCTTACTTTTTGGTCCGGCCGATCCGCGGCAGAGTCGGTGCAGCTCTCAGCACAGGTTGAACCGATCCTGTCGCGTCATGAAAACTCGGCACTCTACACGTTGTGGTTTTTTGGAATTTACGCCGCAATCCGCCTGCTCATGCAACTGTCGCCTTACAAACGCTGGGTTCATGCTGTAATTGTCTTGTTTTCAATTGCAGGCCAGATTTTGCTTTTTCGAACTGCCGATCTGGGTGGAACTCTAGTCTATAAACATGCCGTTGCAGTTACCTTGCCGAAGGCAGAGAAGGCAATGCAACCACCGGCTCAGCCAGCGGCCGGTCCGGTTATACAAGGGGACAATTTTAGCTGGAAGTTCGGTCCCGGTTCCGAAAAACGACTCTCTGAATTTTTGGATGTACCAACCGGTTCTTTAAGTTCAGTGAAAACCAGAACGGAACAACGAAATGGAAAGACGGTTTTAGTAATTGAAAAATCTACACCTGAACCGATTGTTTTTACCGTCAAATCTGCCAGCTACCGCGATGTTCAAATAGAAAGCGAACTGGACCTTTCCGAGTTTGACGGCACCGTTTCGTTGGTACATCATGTGAGCGGCAATGACCGCGACTTCCTTGCTATTCGAAAGGGTTCGATGGAACTGGGCCGGCACGCAACCGGCAGCAACAAATCGTTTGGAACGGAAAAGTTAACAATTCCTCCAGGATTGCTAACCTTCAAAGCCGTCTCCGCAGGTACGCATTATCGCGTCTATCTCAACGGAAAGCTCACAGTTCATGGCCATGGAAAAGCCGCGACCGAAGGAAAAGCAGGTCTACTCCTGGAAGGAACTGGGATTTTAAGAATCGCAAACATATCTGTGACGCCTCTTTTAGAACATGACCAACATTAAGGAGCATTCGAATGAAAACAACGGAGATGATCTATTTCGTTTTTCTGGTTTTACTCTTTTCCAGCTTAGTTTTTTCTCAAACCGACGACGCAGCTGCAGTTCGCCAGGTTCTCTTAAGTGAGGCGGTTGCTTTCGAACGAAACGATATGGCCGCATTTGAGAAGCACTGGGCCAATGATGATTCTGTTGTGGTTTTTGAAAATGGGCATGCGAATTACGGCTGGTCCGATTACAAAAACAACCATCTTGGACCGGAGATGGCCGAAATGAAAAATGTCAGCTTTAAGATCACGGATATCAGAGTGCAGACTGAACGAACTCTGGGTTATGCAACCTTCAACTACACACTGGCAGCCGATCTAGAGGATCGTCATGTTGAAGGCTCTGGCCTTGGCACGGCGGTGCTGGAAAAGCGCGGAAAGGATTGGGTGATTATTCACTGGCACACCAGCAGCCCGCGCCGTCCGCCGGCTCAAACGCAGCCAAATCAATGACAGTTTGAAAGGAGATTTCATGTTTACTTCACTTGGGCTTCCGGAATTAATCATCATTTTTCTCATCGTCCTTCTGTTTTTCGGAGGGAACCGGCTGCCGAAGGTACCAAAAGCCATTGGCGAGTCCATTCGAAACTTTAAAAGTTCTATCCGGCAAAGGCAATTCTGATTCAAGCATCGTTTGGAGAGAATCAAACTAATTACTACAGAATGGAGCGAGCTGGTGTACTGCGGCGAATCACGCTCAACATCCGGCAACCCAGCAACAGCGCGAGGATCAAGCCAAAAGTGAGTGGCAATCGAGTGTCTACTAGGATGTAAAAGTGAACGACACCCCTCCAATCGCGACAAAATACGAAAGCCGGTGCAGGCGATTGCAGCGTTTGCCGCCAAGCTTTCGGATCATGGAAAATCAGTTGATGTGATTGCAAGCGGAACAAGCAGAAAGAAATTCAGCATGCCGATCGCTGGCCAAGAGTTCGATCCATGCGACCCCTGTGAAGACAAAGCATTCGGCTGGATCTGCGAACGAGACTTAAGACGGCTCATTCGTGAGCCGTGATACAATGCAACCACACATAAGTTCGCTGGAGGATCTACGATCCAATGAATACATTGCTGCGCATTCTCAGGTTTCCTTTGCTGATATGCATGATCAGTTTTGCGTTCCCGGTATTTTCCGATGATGATGCAAACGCTCCGCATCATGGAAATCCGCCGCTGCACGCGCAGGATAAAATGCGTGCCTTCCAGGATGACCATCACGAACCTCAAAATCTTTCCAGCTTAAACTTTACATCTTGCTCAGGTGGGCTTGCGAGCGGCTATCCTTGCCGCAATGTTGATCTAATGGCATTCCTGCCTTTGAGCCAGATCGGAGGCGGCAACGGCAACGACATCTGGGGTTGGACGGATCCACTCACCGGAAAAGAATATGCAATCATGGGCCGAACCAGCGGGACTTCTTTCGTGGATGTCAGCGACCCTTCCACTCCGGTTTACCTGGGAAACCTTCCGCCTCACGCTTCCAACTCTACATGGCGTGATATCAAGGTGTACGCCAACCATGCATTCATAGTCAGCGAAGCAACTCAAAGCGGAATGCAAGTATTCAATCTGACTCAACTGCGAAACGTGTCTTCCCCTCCGGTGACTTTTTCGGAAACGGCCTGGTATAGCGGATTCTCGAACGCGCATAACCTCGTGATCAACGAAGACACCGGGTATGCCTACGCCGTCGGCAGCAATACCTGCAGCGGTGGCCTCCACATGGTAAATATCAGCAATCCGACGAGCCCTACCTCTGCCGGATGCTTCAGCTCGGATGGCTACACTCATGACGCCCAGTGTGTCCTGTACCATGGCCCGGACCTGGATCATCAGCTCAAAGAGATCTGTTTAAATTCGAATGAAGATACATTAACGATTGTCGATGTGACCAATAAATCGGCACCGGCCCAACTCTCCCGAAAAACCTACAGTGGAGTTCAATACACCCACCAGGGTTGGCTCACCGAAGATCATGTCTACTTTCTGATCGATGATGAGCTCGATGAGAGCCGGAACGGACACAACACTCGCACGTATATTTGGAATGTATCCAATTTGGATAATCCTGCTTTGATCAGCTCTTATACTTCTTCCGTATCTGCGATTGATCATAACCAGTACGTCAAAGGAAATTATTCTTATCAATCGAATTACCGCGCCGGACTGAGAATCTTGGACATCAGTGATATTGCCAACGGCAACTTAACGGAAGCCGGCTATTTCGACATTTATCCAAGCAGTGACTCTCCGAATTTCAACGGCTCCTGGAGCAACTATCCATTCTTCACAAGCGGGATCATAGTTGTCAGTGGAATCGAACAAGGATTGTACGTATTGCGCCCCAATCTGGGTTCCCCATCCACGGCTCCGACAGTCAGCATCTTTCGTCCTGCTGAAAACGAGACGGTTGGGGGCGATGTGACCCTCCAGATCGATGCAGCAGACGCGGAGGATCCGCCGGGATCATTGACCGTGGAGTGGAATGTGAATGGAGGCCCGTGGCAACCCACCGCTTTCAACAACACTACCGGTTTTTATGAAGCAAACTGGGATGCATCCGCGGAGAATAACGGACCGGCAACCCTCAATGCCCGTGCCACGGATAGTTCCAATCAAGTGGGAACCGACAGCAATCTGGTAAATATTTCCAATCCGCTGCCTGCTTTCCATGTCAGTTCGATTGAGGTAGTGAAAGTGCGTCTGAGCGGCGGTCGCTATCGAGCGGTGGCAACAGTCACTATTGTTGACGCCGGAACTCAGCCGGTAAGCGATGTCATGGTGGAAGGAACTTTCAGCGGCGACTGGAGCGGTAACGTCAGTTCCGCGACAGATACCAATGGTCAGGCTAACTTCCAGACGTCACCTGTGAAAAACGGAAGTAACTGGACATTCTGCGTTGTCGATGGAACCAAAACCGGTTGGAGTTACAATGCAGCCGCAAACGTGGAAACCTGCGACAGCACTGGAGGAATTAGTACAGTAGGCGCAATTTCCGGTCTTGTTACTGACAGCGTTACAAGCTTCCCGATTGCTGGAGCCGGAATCTCAGCAGACACCGGTGAATCCGCCACGTCCGACAGCGCAGGAAACTACACTATTAGCTCCGTGCCCACAGGCAGTCGTACCGTAACTGCCTCTGCAAATGGATATGATTCGCAGCAGCAGCAAACAACAGTTACCGAAGGAAACACAAGTATCGTGAACTTCGCTTTGATTCCTTCTACCTCCGGTGGCTCCGGTACGATTAAAGGAACTGTTACAAATACCGGAGGATCCAGACTCGGTGGTATTCTGGTTCAGACGAATACCGGCCAGTCTGTCCTAACTAATAAATCAGGCAAGTACACGATCCAGGGAGTGCCTGCAGGCAATGTGACGGTTACTGCATCCGGAACGGGATACGTCACACAGCAACAGGTTGTAACGCTTGCCACCGGGCAGACTCTAACAGTCGACTTCTCACTGGCATCACAGTAGCCCGTTTCCACAGGAAACGAAGGAATCATAAAATGAGAAAAAGCTTCCTCGCGCTTCTATTCATCCCATGCGTGATCTTTGTGATGGTTGATCACGTGAAAGGGACTTCCGAACCTACACTGGCCTGGCAGTTCAAGACTGGTGGTTGACTCTTCGGCACTCCCGCTGTCAGCGGGTCCGATCTTTATTTTGGATCGTGCGCCGGCACTTTTTATGCGCTGGATGCGTTCACCGGTGAAAAGAAATGGGAATACGATACGGCAACAGATGGAAAGCCCAACGAATTTCATAGCGAGACGATTGTTACTCCCGATCTTGTGATTACCGGAAGCGATCTTCGAGAAGAAGATGGAATCGGCCATGTGTACGCGTTCGACCGCGGCACCGGAGTGCCGCGATGGAAACATGATTTGAAATACGGTGTGGGGACGATGCTGATGGAAGGCTCCAACATCTATGCGGTCGATTTTGAAATGAGGTTGCTTGCCATTCATGTGAACACCGGAAAACTCGTGCATAAAATTGAAGGTGTTTCAAATCAAAGTTTTCTTTTCCCTCCTTCTCCGGTCAATCACCACGAGGTAGTTTTTCATGCGCGCAGCGATGGCCGGCTGCAAGCGCTCCGCACCGGCAATCACAAGAGGATCTGGGAGCGGCAGATGCCGGAGCAAATTACGAGTGATCTGGCAACAGATAGCAAGGGCCTTTTTCTTGCAACGGAAGGGAAACTGATCCACGAGTTGGATCCGAAGACGGGAAAAACGGTTCGGACTTTTCAGAGAGATGGAGTGGTGCGATGGAGGATATTGGCGGCAAGCAACCGGCTGATGTTTCTTGAATGGAACCAAAACACCGCTTCCGGATTAGAATGCCTTGATCTGATTACGGGTAAAGAAAGTTGGAGTCAGCAGGCGCCGGAAGGGTCCGAATGGGATACGTTTCGGCCGCTTCTATGGAAGGATCTGATCCTTATTGGAAGCAACAAGGGTTATGTGGCCGCTTTTGATGTAATGACCGGCAGTCTGGCATGGTCTTTTCACCTGGAGGGAAATGTCCGTTCGCTGTCCGCTTCCGAGCATTTGATCTATGCCGGATCGATCAACGGTACTCTTTCAGCCATCCTACCGCCCGACTGACAAGAATACAGATTAACAGTCGGAGGATATCTCACTGAAAGCAAGAGTATGGATACAACGACCCATTTGAAGATGAAGTTTCTATCGATTGTTTTCTTTTGTATTTTTTCATCGTGCGCGTTGGCTGATGACGAATTCCCGAAACTGCAATTTGGTGGTTTGATCGATGTTCGGTTCGCCAAAACAGACGAAGCTCGATCCTGGCTGGACGGAGGATTGGGAAAAACCCGGTTCGGCTCGCTGGGTGAGGAAGGCTCTGAGCTTTTGCGGTTGTCCCAAGGCTCTTTGCTGCTGACGGCAGCAGCAAGCGATGATCTTTCTGCGCGCCTTCATGTGAATATTGATGCCGAACCGAACCGCGATCGGAATCGATCCCGCATTGATTTAATCGAAGGATTTATCAGCTACCGGCCGGTTTTTTCTCCACAAATCCGTTTCCGCTTCCGCGGCGGCGTTTTCTTTCCACCCGTATCGCTTGAAAATCGAGAGGCTGCCTGGACATCGCCGTTCAGCATTACCAGCTCGGCTATCAATAGCTGGATCGGTGAAGAAGTTCGCGTAACCGCTGCGGAAGCCAATTTCATTCTTTCGCACAATTCGAGCGAATATTCGTTGGGGGGCGCTGTGCTTGGGAATAATGATCCGGCCGGTACGCTATTGGCCTGGCGAGGATGGGCTCTGCATGACAGGCAAACTGGCTTCTCTGATCGTCTGCCGCTTGCACAAATTCCCGCGTTGCAGCCTGATGGATTGTTTCCTGAACAACCTGATTTCGTGGAACCTTTTCGCGAAGTCGATGGGCGCCTCGGATTTTATGGAACTGTTGGAATCCGCAATAAACATTTCGAGCTCAACGGAATCTACTATGACAATCGGGGGCAACAAACGAAGTTCGACGGCGTTCAATATGCCTGGGAAACGGATTTTATCAACGTTGGAATCGATGTGCCGATAGGTGAACATCTTGAGTTCATCAGCCAGTACATGTCAGGAGACAGCCGAATGGGGTTTGGGGACATGGTTCATATCGACTTCGATGCGTTTTATGTTTTGGCGACAGCTACAATCGACCGGTACCGGCTCACTGCTCGTTATGATGATTTTCGCGTTCATGATAAAGATGCATTTCAAGCGATTGATGACAATCGTGAAAATGGAAATGCATGGACATTTGCATGGATGGTTCATTTTGCGGAGAAGCACCGCCTTGCAGTTGAATTGTTGCGAGTAGAAAGCGATCGCCCCGTTCGCGGCTCTATAAATCTACCAATCCGGCAAATCGAATGGCAGTTGCAAACGAGTTTCCGGCTGCGTTTTTAAGTACGCGATGCGTAAGACTTTCTACCTTCGGCTCATCGCTTATCTCAGCTAATCTCTAGAATCTGAAAAGATGAGAATACTTCACAAACAATTGCCTGCCATCATTCATAAAATCATCCCGGGTGCGCAACAATCCTGATGGCGTCATCTGCAAACCTGGATCGAGATTCTGCAAATTGCTGTTGTAACCGATAAATAGTGCTGTGCCCGGATGCAGCATGTAAGTAATCAGAAAATCTACATTCAAATTTTTGGTGGTTTGAAGACTTGTGAAATTTTGATTCGCGAGCAGCGCATCGTATTGAACAATGACTCTAACCGATAGTTCCCGGCTGATCTGATAATTCCATTTCGTTCTCAGAATGTGGTTGTTAAAAATGCTGGAGGATGTGCCGGGGTCAGTAAGGCGGTTAATGATGTAAGTGTGATCGATAGTCAACGCATTCGTGGGCCGAAAACTGAATGTAAGGCTTCCATTTACAAAATCAGCCCTGCCGGGAGCCTGGTCCACGCGCGGCACAAAATTCACCGAACGTCCGAAAAAAAGGGATGAGACAACGCTCAAGCGCTTGATCGCTTGCGTATTGAACGACATGCCCCACTCATGACGCGAGATATCCAGTGGCCCAGAAAGAACCGGGAAATCGACCGGTCTTACACGAGTTCGCAAAACTGTGTACCCAAATCCAACGAATGTCTGTCCGGCCATGTCGAGTGAAATCCATGGATTTTGCCACCAATCGAGACGTGTCCCGCCGTGATCGTAGACGTACATCATGTCCAGGTGTGGCGTCACAGCAAATAAGCGTTTGCTTTCCGGACGAAAACTGTAGCTTACCTGCTGATCGAATCGGCGGATATCTGTGCGGTTGACAAACCCGGCCAGTGAACGAAATCCCGGACTGAAGTCGAAGTAATCAAAGTTGTAATTCAATTGCCGGCCGCTCCGGTTCAGCTTCAATCTGTATGCAGGTCCAGCCTGTCGCGTTCCATCTTGAAATTCGGTTGTGCTTCCTACCGCTTGAAAATTTGTGGTCCAGTTATCGCTTAATTTGATGCTGCCATCAAGGCCACCGATACGGTTTGATGTCTTTGCAAATTCACGATCCGTATAAATGAGACCTATCGAAGATTGACTGCCGAGGTCCCGGCTAACGCGAAAGGCAGCGAAATACGCACGCTTTTCGGCCAACGGATCGTTTTCCGGTACACTTCTTCCGGCCGATTGGTCATCCGCCAGCAATGCTCCAACATTATAGCTGCCGATTTTTCCACTCATGCGCGCCCCGAATTGCGGATCGGCAATCCGGCGCGTGAAAAGCAGATTGATCGGCGTCTCAAAAAAGCTCGCATTCTCCAGAAAAAAAGGACGCTTTTCCGGGAAGAGCACCTCGAATCTCTGGTTCACAGTAACCTGTGGATCATCCGACTCCACCTGACTGAAATCGGGATTCACTGCGAAATCCAAAACCAGGCTATCGCGAATCACAAATTTGGAATCGATGCCAAAATCATTATCAGCTGCATCTTCCACAAAGCTGGGCGCCGAAAGGTCGCGCTGATCGAGTGCACGAAAAGAACGGAACGAAGTGTAAGGAAGAAGCTGAATATTGCGCCCCGGTGAGATATCGCGAAGACCGGTCAGTACCGCTGCTTGATTCAAACGTCCGGCAATTTTGATCGAATACTGCGGCCAATATGTCTGCTCATCTGCGCCCGGAATGTAGCGAGTCAGAAGAATGCCCCAGGTCTGCTCCGAATCCGAAGAAAAACGCAAACTACGAAAGGGTATCACAAATGAAACAACGTATCCCTCCTCAGTTATTCTCGCTTCAGTTTCGAACACGGTATCGAAGGAGTAGTCCCAGCTGTTAGAATTCTCAAACCAGATCGCATCCTGCTGGACACCGAGCGCATTGGACACAAATTGATACGCCCTACGGCGATCGTTGAAGGTGTCAAGCTGAACAGTCACGATGTCGTCGTTGTAGATGTCAGAATTTCCACGATTCAACATCTGAGCTCGGATATTCTCTGTCTCGTAACAAACAAAAATTGCGTAGAGATTCTTGCTGTCATAACCCAGGTAGACTTTTGTTTTGCGAGTTGACGGCTCACCGTCATTTCGCTCCCGCTGTTTGAATCCCTCTACTCGAAGCATGTCCGTCCGCTCACTTTCCACAAACTCCTCAATTTTCGGCGGCGTTTCCAGCTTCGGTATTACAATCTCCGGACCGGCAAGCATTCCAACCAGAAGCAGTATCATGCCAAACAGTATTTATCTCATCCTTCTTTCGGTCCAATTCTTTATCCTCATCAAATCCATTATCAATTATTATGGATTACCTGATATGCATTATTTGATATAATATTGTAATTTCGGCGGTTTAATCATTATGAATTTAGAAATTCGTCATTTGAAATTGATCGAAGCAATTGCTAATGAAGGCAGCATGACAAAGGCTTCCCAGAGGTTGCATGTCACCCAACCAGCATTGAGCCATCAACTAAAGGAAATCGAAGACCGCTTAAACGCCCCGCTCTTCTTACGTCTCAATCGTAAGTTGATTCTTACTGAAGCGGGAGAGCAGCTATTAAGTTCTGCCCGCCGGGTGTTACAAGAATTAGAGCTCACCGAACAAAACATTCGGAAGCTCGCAAATGGCGAGCAAGGAGTTTTGCGTATCAGCACGCAGTGCAATACCTGTTATCAATGGCTCCCTTCCTTGCTCAAAGCGATGCAACAGAAATTTCCGGGAGTGGAGGTGGAGATCGTTTTGGAAGCAACCTATCGACCATTGGAATTTTTGCTTGCGGGAAAGCTTGATCTTGCAATTATGAATACAAAAGTTCAGACGAAGAATCTTTCCTGTTTTCCACTGTTTGAAGATGAGCTGCTGGTAGTGATGGAACCGGACAACGTTTTGGCTTCGCGTCCCTACATCCTTCCGCGAGATTTTGTCGATCAGAGTTTGATGGTGTACGCAGTTCCCGCTGAGGAGAGCCTCGTATTCCAACGGTTCTTGCGACCCGCCGGCATCAGGCCAAAGAGAACTTACAAAGTGGCATTAACGGAGGCAATGGTGGAAATGGTAAGAGCAGGGATGGGAATCGCTGTGATGGCCCGATGGGCTGTTGCATCGTATCTGAAATCGCGCGAACTAATCGGTGTCCGCCTCACAAAAAATGGAGTCCATCGCTACTGGCACGCTGTCACACTGAACTCCAAGCCTACGCCCACATATTATCGCGAATTCGCACGATTGCTTTCGCAGACCGCAGTTCCCTTCCGTTCCGCGAAAGGACTCAAGCTTGTTATCTGAATCGTAGCCATTATGAAAATCCAAATTTCATCGCATCGGCAATCGCCTCTGCATAAGCACTTGTATGAGGCGTTTGCTACATATGCAGCTCGGCTCTGGTTTGCAGCAGCGCTAGAACCTGACTTCGTGATAGCATTCCCTCTACTTTGCCGTTAGACATCACGGGAAGCTGGTTGACGTCTTCTCTTGACATTATTTGAAGCGCTTCGCTGATCGGCGTTGTCGTTTTCACCTTACGTAAAGTTTCCAGCGGCCGCATCACATCTTTTACTCGAGTTTCCGGCCAGCGAGTCCGCTCAACCTGTTTCACTTCCTGAGGCGTGATCAATCCGACGACCTGGTCGTTCTGAGTAGCCAGGAAACATCGTCGTCCGGTTGTCACCAAATGATCATCAACGAATTGTTGGAGATTTAGTTGAGCGTCAATTGTAGGGCAGTCCCGGCTCATTACATCGGAGACACGGATGTTTCGAAGACCTGCCTGTACCTCAACTTCTTGATAACTTGCCCTTGCGGCTTCCAGTAAAAACCAGCCGATTAACGCAATCCATAGTCGACCAAAACCTCCCGTAGTAAAGAATCCCAGGAGGCCCACCGCTATGAAAAGAAAAGCCACGAATTGACCTATTCTCGCGGCGATTCGCGTCGCTTGTTGCACATTTCCCGTTTTCCACCAGACAATCGAGCGCAGAACGCGTCCGCCATCAAGAGGAAAACCTGGGATCAGGTTAAATATCGCAAGAGTGATGTTGATATAACCGAGCCACACCAGCATCGCCCAAAGGGGACGCGCCGGTTGTTCCATAGGTCGCCAGCCAAGCGTCGCCGCTAAGCCTAGAAACAGCAGACCGATCAAAATACTTGCGATCGGCCCTGCGATACCCATCCAGAATTCTGCTTTCGCGCTGCCGGATTCTTTTTCGATCTGCGCGACCCCACCGAGTGCGAAAAGAGTAATGGAGTGCACCGGGAGTCCGTACGCTTTTGCAACAACAGCGTGGGAAAGCTCGTGCAACAAGATTGCTATGAAAAATAGTAATCCTGCTGCCACAGCCAGCGTCCAGATCGTTGATGTACCCCACTCCGGATTTGTATTCCGAAACTGCGCTGAGAGCGAAAGCGTAATGAGATACGCGATGAAGAACCAGCTGTAATGCAGGCCGATTTGAACACCAAAAATTCGTCCAAGTTTGATTTGTGCACGCATAGTGTTCTCCCAAAATACGGAATGAGGACGCGAAACGTCTTCATCCGTTCATTGACGCGCAAATATCTTGTTTTTCATGATTCGATTTTTTTGATTTATTGGTTGTTATTGTTGCTCTCCTCAATAGAAGGAACTTGTACAAGCTGCAATTTTTTAAGCTCACGTCCCTTCCATATTTCGTAAATCACCGGATAGACCATCAGCTCCATGATGAAAGAGGTAAAAATTCCTCCGATCATGGGAGCCGCGATTCTCCGCATCACGTCTGACCCGGCCCCGTGCGACCACATAATTGGAACAAGTCCCATGAACATGACCGCGACAGTCATCACTTTGGGACGCAGCCTTTTCACCGCTCCGTATTCGATCGCTTCTTTCAGATCCGCCTTCGTCTTCATAGTTCCTTTTGCCACGCGCTCTTTGTATGCGAGGTCCAGATAAAGCATCATGAACACTCCTGTTTCGGCGTCCACACCGAGCAGCGCGATCAGTCCAACCCATACCGCGATGCTCATGTTGTAATCCAGTAAATACAATAACCAGATCGCTCCCACTGCTGAAAAGGGAACGGCAAGCAGGATAATCGATGTTTTCACGAAAGAGCCGGTGTTCACATAAAGTAGCAGTATGATGATCAGCAGTGTAATCGGAACAACGACCAGCAGTCGCTGTTTGACCCGTTCCATGTACTCATACTGTCCACTCCAAAGGATCGAATAACCCGCAGGCAATTTCACTTGTTCTGCCACAGTTTTTTTTGCTTCTTTTACATAACCGCCAAGGTCCCGGCCTGTAACATCCACAAAAATAAAACCTGCTAGAAAGCCCTCTTCGTTTTTGATCATCGCCGGTCCCGTGGAGAGGCGCATGCTTGCCAGCTGGCTGATCGGAACCTGCGCACCCGAAGGGGTTGAAACAAGCACGCCACCGAGCGCATTCAAATCATCGCGCATAGAACGCGCGTAACGGACGTTAATCGGATAGCGTTCGCGTCCTTCGATGGTTGTGCTGATACTCATCCCTCCGATCGCAGATTCAATCACATCGTTGATGTCGTCGACTGCGAGTCCGTAGCGAGCTGCTTCTTCGCGATTCACTTCGAAGTCGAGATAGTAGCCGCCCGTAACACGTTCAAAGAATGCGCTGCGTGTGCCAGGAACTTTCTTTAAGACTTTTTCCGTCTCCAACCCCACTTGTTCGATCACTTCCAGCTTCGGCCCCAACACCTTCACACCAACTGGAGTCCGAATTCCGGTTGTAATCATATCGATTCGCGTTCGGATCGGAAATAGCCACGCATTCGCGTACGATGGAATTTGAACTTTACTGTCCATTTCAGAAATGAGCTCTTCCCAGGTGATTCTTTTTGTATCCGGCCATATTCTTCGAAGCGGCACTTTAACGAATTCCGGAACCCACGGTTTTGAATACCAGCGTTCCATAGGAACTTCCCTCCATTGATCTTCAGGCTTGAGAGTGACTGTCGTTTCGACCATGCTCATGGGAGCCGGATCGGTAGATGTTTCAGCTTTGCCTATTTTTCCAAAAACGGTTTGGACTTCAGGGAATTGCATAAGCATCCTGTCCTGGATTTGTAAATATTTGGTTGCTTCCGTTACGGATATGCCGGGAAGCGTGATAGGCATGTACAGGATCGTTCCTTCATTTAACGGCGGCATGAATTCGGAACCTAGTTTCCTGTATACGGGCACCGTAAGCGCAACAACCAGCACTGCTGTTGTGAGGATCAACCACTTGTGATTGAGCGCAAATCGCAGCGCCGGGTGGTAAATTTTCATCAAAGGCCGGCTGATCGGATGATTCTCCTCATCGTGAATCTTCCCAATGAAAATCGCATTGGCAAAGCGAGATAGCGCCCGCGGCCGAAAACTGAATTCACGCGTCCGCATGATCGCGAGCCGCAATGCCGGATCCAATGTAATGGCAAGCACCGCCGCGATTGCCATCGAAAAATTTTTCGTGAATGCTAACGGTTTGAATAAACGCCCTTCTTGCGCCTGCAAAACAAAAATCGGCAAAAAGGAGATCGCGATTACTAACAGTGAAAAGAAAGAGGGTCCACCCACTTCTTTGACTGCGTCAATGATCACCCGTTTTGAGTCACCGGGACGTCCTTCTTTGTCCCAGTGTTCCAGTTTTTTATGCGTCTGCTCCACAACTACTATCGCAGCATCTACCATCGCCCCGATTGCAATCGCAATGCCTCCGAGAGACATGATGTTGGAAGTGATGTTCATGCCGTACATCGGAATAAAGGCGATGATCACCGCAATCGGAATCGTTGCAATCGGGATCATAGCGCTTGGAACGTGCCACAGAAAAATGAGGATCACCAGACTGACAATCAGTAATTCTTCGATCAGCGTGCGCCGCAATGTTTCAATCGAGCGGTGGATCAGATCCGAACGGTCATAAGTCGTAATGAACTCGACGCCTTCCGGAAATGAAGGTTTGACTTCCTTGATCTTTTCTTTCACCTGGTCGATCACTTTACTCACATTCTGACCGTAACGGACAACAACAATTCCGCCGGTAACTTCGCCTTCGCCATTCAACTCGGCAACGCCTCGTCTCATCTCCGGGCCGAGTTCGACTCGCGCGACATCTGCAACTCGAATCGGAACACCGGAATTTATCGAAACTGGAGTTGATGCTGCCGGCATCATTGATGTTCCATTACTCATGGAGGTGGACCTTGGTCCAGTAGTTGATGTGCCATTCATTGCGCGCGGACCAACCGGCAGGCTTTCAATATCGGAAATACCTTTGATGTAACCGCGACCGCGGATCAGATATTCTTTGCCGGTAAATTCCACCACTCGTCCGCCAACTTCGCGGTTGCTGCGGCGTATCACATCCATTACGTCCGTAACGGTTACGCGGTAGGCACGAAGCTTATTCGGATCAACAACGACCTGATACTGCTTGACAAAACCACCGACAGTGGCAACTTCCGCCACGCCCGATACGCTTTCCAGCCAGTAACGAACATACCAGTCGTTGAAAGAACGGAGCTGAGCCAGATTATTTCGGCCGCTACGGTCCACAAGTGCGTATTCAAAGGCCCATCCGACACCCGTGGCATCTGGGCCAAGTGTTGGAGTAACGTCAGGAGGCAATTTGCCGGTGAGCTTGCTCATGTACTCTAATACTCTACTTCTACCCCAGTAGATGTCAGTGCCTTCGTCAAAAATGACGTATACGTAGGAGTAGCCGTAATCGGAGAACCCGCGAACCATGTTCACACGCGGCGCAGCAAGCATCGCAGAGACTAATGGATATGTAATCTGATCTTCCACCAGATTCGGACTTCTGCCCGGCCATTCCGTGTAAATGATCACCTGTGGGTCGGAAAGATCAGGGATCGCGTCCAATGGAACGTTGTATATGCTCCAGATGCCGGCAAGGAAGGCAAAACCGACCAGCAAGAAGACCATGAACTTGTGCGCCGCAGAATACTCAATGATCCGGTCTATCATGGCATCTCCTTACCTTGCGGTGACGGTCGTTTTCATCGAGCCGATCACTTTGTTTTCTTTTTTCACCACGATTGTTGTTTCCCAGGTCCATGCCATTTGAAACTCGATGTTGCCTGCATAGATCCCATTCCCCTGGTCCAGGAGCATTGCTTTATTGCTCATCGGCGGCATGGCGCCCATTTGCGGCATGGAAAGGGTCACTTCCACTTCGGCTCCGCTAACAGGTTTGCCGCCGGCGTCTTTCACGGATACGCGCATCCTGTTGTCGCCGGTCTTAGCTGTTTTCGGTTCCAGCACTTGAATCACAAGACCACCCGTTGATGGAGCAACTTGCATTGTCTGTGCCTTGGACGGTTTGCCCATGTTCTCTAGAACGCCCCGAAGTCTTGCTTCAGAATCAAGCAGGAAGTTGGCCGCAGTTACAACGCGTTCTCCTTCTTTTACTCCGGTTGCGATCTCCGTTCCTTCTTTAGTTTGAATGCCGATCTGAACCTGGCGCGGATCGAAATAGCCGCTGCCTAATTCGACGAACACATACTGTTTATCGCCGGTGTTCAGCACTGCATCGTTTGGAACAACGAGAACTGTTTTCTCCGGCGTTTGAAGAACCACGTTTACAAACTGATCAGGCTTGAACTGACTATTGGGGTTGCGGAGTTGAATCCGCACCTGTCCCGTTCGTGTATTGGGATCCAGGTAAGGATAAAAGAAATCCACCTTTACATTCATCGGCGGTTGTTCCGCATAGGGGAACTGGACGCGTACGCTTTGACCCATTTTTATGAACGGAAGGTCTTTTTCATAAATGTCAGCCAGCAACCACACGGTCGAAAGATCGACAATTGTGTATAGCTCGAGCTCCGGTGTTACATACATTCCATGGTGATAGGCGGCCCTTTGTGTAACCACGCCGCTTACCGGCGAATAAATCGTCAATGCCCGTGTCGTTTTCCCGGTCTTTGCAATTTCATCGATTTGGCCTTCCGAAACTCCCCAGAGTCGTAAACGAGCTTTTGCAGACTCGGTCAAACTGCTTGGACTCTTGGCGATCCAATCAAACGAGCTGTTTCCGAGTTGTTTTTCTGAACGGAGTGCGAGTAGATACTCCTGCTGCGTGGAAAGAAGCTCGGGACTGTAAATGGTAAAGAGCGGCTGGCCACGTTTTACGGGCTGGCCAACAAAATCTACGAAAACGTTTTCTACCCATCCGTTAAACTTCGTATGAATATGAGTGATGCGTGTTTCATCGTAAGCTATCTTGCCAACCGTGCGTATTTCTCGTGATAACGATTTGGTTTCGGCCGGAACCGAACGCACTCCCAAAACCTGTTGTCTTTGCGGTGGAATAAAGACGCTCCCGGTGTCGCCTGTTGGCGCAGAGGCCGTTTGCATTTGATCCATCGACATTTGCGATGTCTGCGAACCGCTCGATTGTTCCTGCATTTTTTTCATCGCTTCCTGATCGCTGCCTTCTTTCTTGACAAGCTTCATGCTGCAAATCGGGCAATTCCCCGGGTTATCTGAGATATATTCTTTGTGCATCGGGCAGTAATAAACCTCTTTAGCTTCAGCAGTATTTTTTGATGGTCCATCCTTTTCATTAGTGAAGAAAAGGAATCCTCCCGCGAAAAGTCCTGCGATAACTAAGACGATAATGATGATTGTTCTTTTATTCATAGCCCTAACTCCGTAGTAAGCTCAATTCCGGTTGGCGTAATCAGCTGGCCCGTAATCTCCTCAATCCTTGCTACTGCTTTTTCGTGATCGGCTACGCGACGCAAGAATTCGCTTTCGTAGTTCAACAGTGTAGTGCCGCTGTTGAGAAGCGTCAGGAAGTCAACTTTTCCCACTTGATAAGCCGAGAGTGTCGACTCCAGACTGATTCGACTCTGCGGAATGATTCCTTCATTGTAGAGTTTCGCAAGGTTTGCTGTAGTTGTCGCGCTTATGTATGCCGCCTTTAAGTCTGCATTTAATTTTTTTAGTGTCGCTTCCTTTTCATTCTTGCTGGCTTGCAGCTCCAGCGTTGCCTGTGCAATGGCAGGCTTTTGCTTACGCCAGTAGTACAGCGGGATACGCGCTTCAAACATCGTCATGTAGTAATCGGGAAACTCCGAACCTGTTTTCTGCCACTGGAAGGTAGCCGAAAAGTCCGGGTACTTCTCCTTGTTTGCAAGCTTGAGCTCAAGTGCCCTCTGCTCTTGTTGAACGATTTTGCTGAGGATTTCCGGAGACCTCTCTTCAAGTCTCTTTCGCAGCACTTCGAGTGCGACATCGAATTGCGGAGTTAAGAATGTCTCGTCGGTTTTCAAATCTCCATCTATCGCACGATTGAGCAGCGCATTCATGGCCGCTCTTCTGCTTTCCAGGTCCTGGTAAAGCAACTGCATCTTTTCTTCAAGGGTCGAACGCTCCAATTGCGCGCGCAAGATGTCGGACTGCACACCTTCGCCCACTTTATATTTTGCTTCACTTATTTCAGTGAAATGATTGACTAAAACGCGGTACTTTTCCGTGATGGCGATTGCCTGCTGCAAATAGGCGTACTCCACAAACTCCGTTTTTAGTTGGGAGAGCAACCGGATGGTCGTCAGCCGGAGCTCTTGTTCTGCCGCTTCAGCTTTTTTATTTGCAATTTGCGAACGTAAATTCAGTTTGCCGGGAAAGGGCAGATCCTGTGAGATGCCGAATCCGCGATATGCAAAGTCGCTTTCGTTTAACGCTGTAAAAAAGGGACGTCCAACGCCGAAATCCGTAAAACTGATCATCGGATCAGGTAGAGTTCCCTCCTGAATCGGAACTTTCGTAGCCGCCAGATATCGGTTCTTTGCCGCAAGAATTTCCGGATTGTTGCGAACGAGCTCGCGTTGAAGTTCCAAGAGCGTTTCAGCGTGCGCAGTACTGGCCGTGAGTAAGACAATGATGAGAATATGTTTGATGAATTTCATGGAAATTTAACCTCCGCAATCACGAAAGATCGAAGAAACAAAGAGCGCGTTTTAAGGCGCAAAACGGGAGGTTAAATTAGATGCGGAGGGAACGATCCAGAAGAAAGATGGGCGGACTCGGCGAAATCGAAGGATCGAAGGAATCAATCCACCATGGAAGATCGTTCGAGATTTCTACTGACACTATTTCCGTAGCAGGAACAATAACCGGATGAACTGGACCCTGCTGTTTGAGTATCTGGGTTTTGCCTGTATTGCAGCTCGAGCAACAGGCTGTCGCGTGATCGTCCCTCATTCCCGCAGTGTCGTGACTGTGCCCTTTTTCGCAGCAGTCCATCGATTCAGCGGTTGTGAGGTGATTTCCACACACGGGTCCTGCCAGGGCAAAGGCCTGTAATAACAGTAAAAGGATCAGCGCGGTTTTCATGCTTCTAATAGGTTAACAATAGGCCAGGACATCACCTGTGTCAATTGGTTGGTTGCGATGCCCGTGAGAGTTCTTCTCCTGATCCGTTTTTACTTTTTTGCTACCTTCAGAATCGCAAAAACCAAAAACACAATGAGAAGAACACCAACGATGAACCAGATCGTCATACCACCCATCATGCCATCCATCGATACATCCTCCGCTCACATAATAGGCTTCTTGACAACTTCACGGCGTGACGGTATATTTATATACCTATACCCCCCTATGGTATTTAGGAGGAATTATGAAAGTTTTGATCCTTGCTGCATTGCCGCTTCTGGCGCTTGGAAGCTCGAACTCTACTGATCCCGCCGAAAAAGCAAAGGTGCTTGTTTGCACGCTCACCAACGAGAAAGTAACCTCTTGTTGCTGTGAAAAGCGGAATGGCAAATTGTACTGCACGAAAGCAAAAAAGGAAGTCAATGAATGCTGCTGCAAGTCCACGGATTCAGAAAAGAAATCGCAATGAAGAATTCTGCGGCCCGGCTGAAGGTTCTCAACGAGACCTTTGTTCCTGATGAAAGAAAGATCGAGATCCGGAAAAGCCTCCGGAGAATTGAAGGTCAGGTCAAAGCGCTGGAGCGGTTGATCGATTCAAACCGTCCGTGCGCAGAATTTTTGACTCAGACCGCTGCTACTCAGGAAGCTCTTCGCCGCGTAGGACGTCTGATGCTGACCAACTATCTGGAGCGATGCGTGACTCTTGCCATTAAAGAAGGACGAAACGACGAAATCTACGAAGAATTCACAAGCTTGATCTACAAGTTGATCAAGTGACTGCGAATTCCAGGAGAATGAATCCGGCGGTGGAGGATCAACCATGAAGATGACTGAAATCCGGCCGATGTTGTGGACAACGGATCTCAAAGGGTCAGTTGACTTCTATACGGATGTTCTTGGGTTTGAGTGCAAAGCCTTGAATGAAGAATGGGGCTGGGCGTCCGTGAGCTTCGACAACGTTTCGATCATGTTCGCGCTTCCCAATCAGCATGAACCTTTTGAGAAACCAGCTTTCACAGGATCACTTTATATCAACACAGATAACGTTGATGGGCTCTGGCAACAACTGAAGGACAAAGTAAAGATTTGCTATCCGATCGAAACATTCGAGTACGGAATGCGAGAGTTTGCCATCTTCGACCACAATGGATACCTCTTGCAGTTTGGCCAGGAAATCAAAGAATAGTTGAAATTTTCTTCAAAGCCCTGCTAGTTTCCGAACCGGCTCATCCGCATTTTTCCAGATCTCTTTCAATTCGTCGCGCGCTTTCAACGCGACCTGTTCATTTCCGGCTTCCGTTGCAGCTCGCGCCAGACCTTGCAAGGACAAAACGCGCCGTGGCGCTCGCTCCAGCGCCTGCTCAAAACTGATCTGCGCTTCCGGGGCTTTCTTCATCTCCAGCAACATTTCTCCCAGTAGCTCGTGCGACGGTTTGACGAT
>JAKEFK010000011.1 GCA_022616075.1 bacterium | reverse complement strand
GGATCATGTGCAAACAATTTCGAGACAAGGACAACTAGCGTGATTAGAATACAGTAACCAATCCGTTTCACCATGTTTTTTTACCTTCTGATTTCTTATGTGATGTCTGACCATTTTGAACGATTGAATGTTTCTCGGCAATGAGTCAATTTCAGCGACATCACTATAACCGAAAAAACATACTTTGATGCATGGGACTTTGGTCCAATAGCGTTTTTCTAATGATTGTGTTTCTCTTGATGTGAAATACCATTGAACGATGTCCCGAGTGCATTGAAGATTTTGCTGGAAAGTGAAAGCGGGAATTTGGAGGAAACCATGAGACAGGTATTCATATTCACAATTCTGTTTTTCGGAGTGATCTGTTTTTGCTTTGCACAACAAGATAGACCTTCAGACAAAGATGTGAAACAAATCATCGAGAACGTTGAAAAGGGACGCGATCGTTTTGAAGATGCGACTCATGGATCAGGCAGCCCAGATCGGTAAAACATTGGAAGCAGGTGCAATGTCACCAGCGGTTTCATCTGCATGGAATGCTATGCAAGCCAATTTGGCAAAACTCGGACAAGCTTTCGGACAGTGAAACGATATTGGGTCAATCTTTAGGCTGACGAACATCCCACCCAGGCGCGATCTGGGAAGAGCCGTCATCATCGTCTTTGGCGCGTTTGTCTTTGTGGGGACGTCGTGCCTGAGCAGCTTCCGATTCTGACATTGGTCGTGGAACAACCGTTGTCGCAAACTCCTCCAACTCTGTCAAAACAGCTGCTTGCGAATCTGACTCAATCTTCGCAGATGTATACAGTTTGTCCGGATCCTTATTGTCTGTCACAATGCCTGGCTGCCCATGCCGAACAAATTTGCTCCCTTCCATCGACTCACGAATTTCGTGTTTCACTGTGCTCGAGGTTCCATCAATCACATCGGTGATGCGATTCAAACGATCATGTAGTTCGACTGCACGTGCATCTCCTTGTAATTTAGCTTCCGTAATCTGAGAAGCATATTGTCCGGAAGGTGCCTTTGCCTTCACATTTTCGGCGGTTTGAATTGATGGTGCATCGGTTACGGTTTTCTTGATTGATTTGATATTTTCAACGGACTCTGAAGGAACCGCGCCTAACTCCCCGCTGGAATTCCATAAACCAGAACTCGTACCGGATTGAATTGGTCTCATTGATATTTCTCCTAAACTAACTTGATTTCAACCGGGTTGTTAATCCGGCTTAATGATTCATGCGGTAAAGGACCAGAAAGCGGATCAGGAATTGTCTTGTTCAATGTATGGAAGCATGAGACTTTTCTCAGTTCCTATTTGATCCAGTTTTCTTTGCAGTTCGGAAGCCCGGACCTCGGCTTGAAGTTTTCTTTCGATGATTAACGAAGAACCTTTTGAATCAGAATTATTTTTTTCGATTTCAGCGAATTCTATGCTTTCGATCGATACCTCATTCTTGGTGGAGTTGGTTTGGCTGCTGGCTAATGGCTTTTGTTCAGAAACAGGCTCACTTTGGATACGAAAGTTATTGTTATTGATTTTCGAAATCATGTTTTTGTTGCCCTCAAAATTCTTTCATTCAATTCTTCATGCGTGAAAAAGCGCTTGCTGGGATCACAAACGCTCATTTTTCGCAGGAATGATATAGGTGTTCGTTAAATAAGAATTTAGTAACAGCGTGGATGTATAATGAAGTTCACGGGTGCTATTAGATGGAGGGACAACCCCCGAGCCGGATTACTCAGCTTTTACAGGGTTGGAGCCGTGGTGATCGCCAGGCTATGGATGAATTAATGGGGTTGGTTTATCAAGAACTAAAGAAACTCGCCATCAGTTATCTAAGATCGGAAAGACCCGACCATACTTTGCAACCGACTGCACTGATTCATGAATTGTATCTTCGCCTTATAGCTCAGAACATGCCAGAGTGGGAAGGGCGTGCTCATTTTTTTGGAGTGGCAGCGCGCCTCATGCGTCAGATTTTGATCGATCATGCACGAACCAGAAATGCTGAACGTCGCGGTGGAGCACAACAATCAAAAATCTTGTTGGATGATGTTCTAATATTCACGCAAGATCAAGCTGCAGAATTGTTGGCTTTTGATGATGCCTTAAAGAAACTTGCCTCCTTTGACCAACGGAAGGCTCAAATCATTGAAATGAGATCATTCGCAGGAATGAGTGTTGACGAAACTGCGCGAGCCCTCAATATTTCTGCGCCAACCGTAAAACGAGAAATGCGTCTTGCAAAAGCCTGGCTGCTAAGAGAATTGCAGCGTTGACCTGTGAAGGTTTTAGGCCTAAATCAGTTTTTCATCCAAAATCCCAAACGATCTTATGAACACTAGGCATACAGGATCGCAATGATATTGTTTTCATTCTCCTTGGGTTTCTGCTGCTCTTTAACATTGGATACCAATGTATTTTCGAGTTCTAGGGATTCTGTTTCGGGAAAAGGAGGCTCGGTGGTGTTTTGCTGTACTGCTTGTAAGTAGTTATTTTCGATATCGGCACGCCGGAGTGCCGCTTCAATACTCCCCATTCCTTTTTTATCTGCTGCGATGTCTTGCAAGGCTTTCGGATTCAAATTTGTGTCTGGAGCATTTTTCTCCTGCGAGCTTTTCGGTTCCATATCCTTTTGAAGCTCCGGCGCGGCAGCCTCGCGGGCTGGGGATATGAAAATGTCGTTGATGTCCTGCCGTGAGACGTTTTTGATATTTGTAGAACTGTTGTTCAGTTTCGAGATCATGATCGTTCCTCCATTCATTTGTGGATTATTTCGATAGGCCGTACAGCCCATCAATCAAACTTGCGGAAAAACTGTTTGAATCGGATCAAGATGTTTTTCCGTTGATGTTGCAGGGTGAAGTAGGAGGAATTACACGAAGTCAGAGACCATCAAAACTTAAGTTCGATGATCTTTTCACGGATCACCAAATTATTTTGTCTGGTATTTCGCAGCTTCATTCGGTTTCCCCCATGCTGTATAAAGCGATGCGAGAGTTTTTGCTGCCTTAACCGAATCTGGATGTTTCATTCCTTGTTTGACAGTCAAGGTTCGGTAAGAGTCAACTAATATCGATTCCGCTTCCTTATAGCGACCTTGCGCCGTTAAACAATCTCCTAGACTGACTTTTAGATTCGCCAATCTTGGGTGATCTGCGGGCAGCGCACGGACTCGGATTTCAAGGGCTTTACGGAACTGGGTTTCTGCTTCCTTGGGATTTCCTTTCTGCATACGCACATGTCCGAGCATCCAAAAGATATTGGCATGGTTGTCATGATTCGGCGGCAGCGTTTTTTGCCAGAGAAGCCCTGCTTCACTCAATAAAGATTCGGCTTCATCGAAATCGCCCTTATCGACCAACAGTACGCCAAGAGTATAGAGGTGTGTGGCAACTTTCGGATGTTGATTGCCCAACGACTTACGTCTCAAAATAAGTCCATCTCTCAGGAGTGTCTCTGCATCCGTGTAGCGCTTTTTTGCTCTCATTACCAATGCCAGATTCCACATTGCATTTGCCAGGTCAGGATGATTCTCTCCCAGTACTTTGCGGCTTAAATCTAAGGCTTCGCTAAACAAGACTTCGGCCCCATCGTAATCAGCATTATCTAGGAGCAATCTTCCCAAATTCTTCATGCTGTTTAATGTTTCGCGATGATTGTTGCCAAACAGGTTGCGGCATATGGCTAACGACTGGCGATACAATGGCTCGGCCTCTTTGTCTTTTCCTTTAAACCTAAGCACATTTGCGAGGTTGTTGAGGCTCCAAGCGACTTCAATACTTTCTTCGCCAGTGACCTTTTGATGAATCGTTAGCGCCTCACGAAGCGCCGCCTCCGCTTCATCATACTTTCCGTTTAGGAATAGACTCACAGCAAGAGTATCCAAACTAACCGCAACATCGGTGTGTTCATTTCCATGAAGTTTTCGCCGGATGATGAGAGACTTTCTAGCAATAGCTTCTGCTTCGCTGTATCTGCCTGCATCGCTTAGAGCCGATGAAAGATCGTCCATTGTTGAAGCAATTTCTACATTCTCTTCACCCAGTTCCCGTTTACGAATCTGAAGTGCCTTTTCAAACAACGTCACGGAGGTGTGGGAGAGTCCAAGATTCTGATAAACACGGCCCATGGTATTCATTAAAGCAGCTTGAACCTCAGGCTGTTCACCAAGCTCTCGCTCGATTTTTTTTGCACTTGCGTCCAGAAGCTCTCTTGCTGTTACAGTGTTGCCTCTAGTTTCGTCAGGATCAGAGACTTCAAAAAGGTCAACAAGGAATTCCGTAACCTTATTTGCCCGATCTCTTTCTTTTGCAATACGAGACGCCTGGATGGTCATTACTGCCGCCAGTCCTGCAAGTAAAAGGGCGATGATGGAGGCGGATGCTACGGCTGTTTTATGACGGCGTACGAATTTGATTGCACGATAACCCCAGGTTTGTGTGCGAGCGCGGATTGGAAGCCCATCCATGTACCGACTAATATCATCAGAGAATTCTACTGCCGTGCGATAACGGTTCTGCGGATCTTTGTGGATAGCCATCAACACGATGCTATCTACTTCCCGTGCAAGCTTGCGACTGAGCTTTTTGGGGTTGCTCTTTTTCATTCCGATTTTGGTTGTTGTCGATGCACTTGATGTAACAATTGAACTCGGAGCTTCTGGTTGTCGTTCGCATACGACTCTCTCAATTTCAGCAATCGATTTTGTTCTAAACTGCTGGGCTCGCTGACTGGTCAACAATTCATACAACAAAAGGCCCAGGGAATAGATGTCCGTTGCTGTTGTAACCGGTTGGCCGCGCACCTGTTCCGGACTGGCATATTCGGGAGTCATTAAACAAATCGAAGTTAATGTTGTAGTTGGAATGGCCGCAGAAAGTTCTGGATTCAGAAATTTGGCAATGCCGAAATCCAATAGTTTGGGAATTCCCTCCGATGTCACCATGATATTGCTTGGCTTGAGATCACGGTGAATTACTAAATTGCGATGAGCGTATTGCACGGCATCACAAACCTGTCTGAAAAGCTCCAGCCGCTTTTGAATTGTTAGCCCGTGCTTATCGCAATACGCGGTGATCGGTTCCCCTTCGATGTATTCCATAACGAAATAGGGGATCCGATCCTCAGTGGTCCCACCTTCAAGAAACCGAGCGATGTAGGGATGTTCCAGATTGGCCAAAATCTGACGCTCGTACCAAAAGCGATGGATGAGTAAGGATGGCACTACATCTTGTCGAATGATTTTGATTGCAACAATCTTCTGATATTGATCGTCATCTCGTGTAGCCTTGTATACTTGTGCCATTCCGCCCTGACCAATCAGACCGGTAATTCGATACGCACCAATTCTTGTTCCTGTTAGATCAGTAATTTCATTCTGAGGAAGAGATTCCACTGCATTTGAAATAAGGGTCTTCAGTATCGTTTCCGTTCCGTCTTCCTGTCGGAGGAGCGATTCCACTTCCTGCTTTAGTTCCGGATCATTGATGCAGGACTCTTCCAAGAAAAGAATTCTTTCCTGAATAGGCAGGTCCGCTGCCTCAAAGAAAATCTTTTCGATTTGTTTCCAACGTTCCGGAGTCATGTGAGTTCGTCCCGGAAAGAATAACTCGGCGGCCCTTGCGACGGAATTCTCGCCAGAAATTCAGATTACTTACTTGAACTCATTATACAAAAAATTGCTACGCACTGGTTTTATGCAGAAGTTTTTCAAATTTTCAGTCCCTCAATTCTTCATGCGCGAAAATTGTTGTGTACGGATCAAAAAAGATTTCTTTGATCCCATTCAACCATTTTTCCCGCAAGTAAAAGTGATCGGCCAGTACGGCCGATCGAAATGAAGAAAAAAATGGAGGAATTTTGTATGATCTCGAAAATTAATAATGGTTATTCGCCAACCGGAGCTCTTTCACAACAGGAAGTAGCTGCTTCTGATGTTCAAAAAGATACGACACCGAACGGACTGCCGGAGCAAAGAACTGAGCAATTCTTTCCCGAAGTTCAAATTGATTTATGCGCAAAACCACATTTCCAGGGCATGGAAAACCTGGCAGCTGAAAAAAAAGGCATAGGGAACATGGAAGCTACCCTCCGACGTGCTGATATTGAGAATCAGTTCACATGGGGAGAATCTCAGATGGGAGTATCTTTCAAAAGCGATTCTACGCCATCGGAGACTTTAGAACGCGCTGTTAAAGAATCGGAAACAAAAGGAGCCATCTACATGAAATATGATGGTTAAAACATAATGGATAGATTTCGTCATTCAACATCAGGCGGCAAAGTTATGCGGTCCGCCTGATTTGGGCTAATGATGATTCGTTAAAGTAACGCGGATTAACCCCGACATGCTGGATGATCACAAGTACAGGTGAGTTCAGTTAGATCTTTAGCTTCTTTACAGTATTCGCTACAATACTTATCCTTTCCTGAAACTGTGCAGCTACAGGCGGGATGCGCGCATTTCTTAGTTTTTTCCTCTGCCATGATCGTGCCTTCTTCCATTCCTCCTATGAACAAAATTAATACTGAAATCGCCCACCTACAAGAGGAAGCTTCTTATACTCACCCCACCGGCAAGATACTGGCGATATGGTGGGGCCGTTAATTCGGGCCGAAAACGCCTTCTAAGAAACCCGGCAAATTATTCAGATCACTGCTCGGTGGAGGATTGAGCACACGAGGGATCGTTACATCCTCAGCAAAAATGCATGTTCCGCCAATCAACAGCGTAAAAACAAAAAGTGTGAATGCGGTTATAGAAACTTTTTTTGAAGTAAGAGCATGTTTATCCCTCCTGAAATTGCTTCATATAGAAAGAAGAGGAGAAACCGGAGGGCTTATTGGTTCGTCAGTCTTAATGTTAACGCGGGCGGGTGATGCCGAGTTTCCGCATCCTTGCTTGAAGTGTTGTGCGTTTGATTGCCAAGCGCGCTGCCGCACCGGCTGGGCCACCGATGACCCAATGGGAATCCTTTAATGCCTGTAAAATGTGCTGACGTTCGGATTCCTCCAAAGTGGCCGACGATGCATTGCTCACCGCATTTTTTGGAAGAAGTTCGGGGAGTGCAATATCCAGAACGGAACCTCGCGTCACGATCACCGCGCGTTCGATAAAGTGCTCTAATTCACGGATGTTTCCTGGCCAATGATAATTCATCAGGGATTGCATTGCAGCGGAAGAAATTGAATCAATCTGCTTCTTCAACCGTCGCGCATATTTCTGGACAAAAAAGCGTGTGAGTTCTGGAATATCTTCCTTCCGCTCACGAAGTGGGGGAATCATAATTGGAAATCCATTAATACGGTAGTAAAGATC
>JAKEFK010000010.1 GCA_022616075.1 bacterium | reverse complement strand
CTGACGACTTCTGCGAAGGCTCGATTAAGGAGAAGCATTTGCTTTTGGGCCAGCGGGTGGAAGCGGTAAAATACGTTGGTGATTGCTGACCTTCGCCTTCATTGTACTCTCTTTTTGGGGAATACAAGTGCGAAGTGGCGGCAGCGCGGTCAAGGATGAGGTGGTGAGAAAAGAAATCTCTCAAATGTTCATTAGCCATAGGCGCCATGACTTAAAAATCCCAACAAACGCAATTTTCGTTTATCGTGAATCCTGGAATAGACATGACTCGGCATCACGTAGTTCATAAATGTTCCATACTTATGTCCGACTAATCTTTTCGCATAGGTAATTTGAGTCACGTGCTTGATCTGAATTGTTCTGGCTCCGCGATGCCAAACCTGATTGTTGAACATCACAACAGTTCCGGCTGATCCGAGGCACGTAACTTTTCTGTTCTCATAGCCGGTTATATCACCGTGCATGCTTTGCCAAAAAGATGACTTCCCCTGATTACTTCGGTCGGTCCGTTATCAATGGTTAGGACGTCGGTCAGATAATACAGGCAGGTCAAGCACAACACATTTAATTGGACATTCTGCATCGGCTTCCCATCCAATGAAATCACATGAGGGGTGTCATCTTAAAACTGTTGTTATGAATGACATGGACTTCATTGGCAGCCGGCACTCCACCTTCATAAGATTCCTGATCAGGTGCTCCTGTGTCTCCAATCAATTTCTCTGCAAATGTGACGATCGGTTCTTTCCAGAAAAGTTCGAGATTCGCTTCCGAGACTTCAAACATCCGCTTCCTGATGAATCTGGACGTTTTGTATTTCTCTTTAAACTTCTTCTGAAGCTCTTTATCTAAATCGAATTTTAGCTGGTCGCAAGTTTTCTAATCCAATATTTCCGGAAGAACAAGAAAGCCATCTTTATGAAATTGTTCGATCCAGCTTCTGAATTGATTCTGTTCCATATGTGAATATCCTACCTCCGCCAGACACGGTACCATGAATATCTGAAAACAATGCGATTTTCATAACTCAACAATTCTTCAAATTTCATACCAGGAAACTCAACCCTGCAAAAGTCTCGTTCACTGAGCTGAGTTAGGTGGTACGAGCCTTGCTGATCCTTCGGACCGGAATCTAAACCGCGTTAATAGGAGAACATATGTCAATCGAAAAAACGTATCACTTTTTCTCGTTCGTGAACCCGAAATCGTTCGTTGTGCCCGCTCTGAGCCTTTTCGCCCCGTTTCTTTTTGCCGTCAGCGTTCCTGCTCAGACGTGCATCACTCCTCCATCTGACCTAATCAGTTGGTGGCCCGGTGATGGTAATGCAAATGATATCGCAGGCGGCAGTCCTGGCATTCTCCAGAATGGCGCTACCTTTGGTCTAGGTTTGATTGGACAGGCGTTCAGTTTCGATGGAGGTGACGACTTTATTAGCGTTTCAAACGTTGCAAATCTTGAAACTCAACAGTTTACTATCGATGCATGGGTGTTTCCAGAAGGACATGGGAATTTTCCTGACTCCATTGGGGCATAATTGTTTCCAAAGATATTGGGAACGCCCAAAGCAGCCCTCCTTTCATTTCGTATATGCTTTCCGGCCCCGGTGTAACAGGACTTTTCCGAGCCGGAATAGGAATTACAGACCTTACACCACAACCTGTTCAGGGATTCATAGGTTATCCGACTGTATTTAGCGCGAATAGCTTCTCCTTGAACACATGGCATCATGTTGCAATGACCTGGGATGGGAGCGTGACGAAGTAAGATTCCCCCTTTTCTACGTGTCCCGGCGGACGGCTCCTTTCGAAGGGGCCGCTGCCTTTCGCGTAGATTGGGAACGTCTCGAATTCGTATTCATCCGAGAGCTTTTTATCGCGCATCAGACAAAACTGGACGCGGCATTGATTGCCGGGGATTCTGGGCTGTTTTCCCGATCTTTCCAAACTCGACAGACCTACTCGCAGAAGAAGTGTACGTTCACTGCGGCACGATTCAAAGCAAGGCGTCTAGCTAAGTCAATTTTCTAAGCAAAGCACGCGGTTGAGTTTGGCGGGCATGAAGATTGCTATTGACCATTCTGGCGGTTGAGTTACACGCCACTTCTGTCTTCGTTTGCCAGGGAGCTCCAGATAGAAATCGAACCACTTTCCTTCCAATCTCTGGAAAAAACCGGATCAGAATCGGTGATGGAAGATCAAAGAAAAGGAGGAAAAACATTTGTAGATGGTATGTTGCGTTGGAAGGGGAAACCTGGCTTTCTATTTAACAGGGAGAAAACGTTAAATGGCGCAGACTGAACGGCTGCGTAAACCCGTCAGCGCCTGTGGGCGAAAAACCCCGCCGGCCCAAACAATCTGAGGCGGAAGGTTGACGGCTGTATGATGATGCCGCCTTTCATACGGCGATTTTTTGGGCCCGGTGGGTCATTCTTTTGTATGGAAAAGATCATAAACAAGCTGGAACCAGGCTACATTTTTGAGACGGTATTCTGGATGGAAAAGGACAGTGGGTCCGGTCTAACTCTGTCTGCAAAGAATATCAACGGAAAGCTGAGCGATCACCGCATTGTCACCGATGACAAACGTGTGCTTCCAGGACAACGATGCAAGGTAAAGGTGATTGAGCTCAATGAGAATTGCATTCGAGTTTCCTACCTTGGATTGGCCGACTTCAATCTCAAGAAAGACGTGTATATTGAGCCTGGTCTCCTGCTGCAGTTTGAAATCCTCCTTTGCAGCGGACGCTCCATTTTGCTTGAGGGTCCTCAAGGCACGGGAAAGACTACCGTTGCAAGAGCTCTGGCAGATTCTCTTGGCATGCACTATGTCTTTTTTAACTGCTCGGTATGTTTTGAGCCATCTGATTTTGTCGGCTCAGTCCAACTTGTGGTCAATGAAACGGAACAAGTGCGAACTGAGTGGATTCCAACTGAAGTTCTGACCGCTATCTATTCAGCGTATGAGAATCCCGGCCAGCGATTCCTTATTTTTCTTGATGAGCTGAACCGGTGCCGCAGCCAGGCCGTCAACGGAATCATGAGCGCAATCGATTCTTCACGGAGAATCTTCGACCCTCGAAAAAACAGTTACGTCGCTATCCCGGAGAACATCCAGTGGATTGCCGCTATCAACAGCGGCAAGCAATTTACCGGCACTTACAAGTTGGATCCAGCGCAGTTGGACAGGTTCTCTGTCTTGAAAATGGACTATCCTCCGGAAGCCAAAGAAATAGACATTCTTTCCAGACGCTATGACATGGTGCATAGGAAAGATATTCGAAAAGTGGTCAAGATCGCCAACCTGATCCGGAATACACCTGCAATCTCCACGGACCTTTCCATGCGTGCAACTGATGAGGCTTGCATGTTTCTGAGTTACCCTACGTTTCAACATAGAGTCACCAATGCGGGCCTCATAGAAATACTGAAGGTCTCCTTTTGTAACCGGCTTCCCGGTTCCACTCAAGAAGAGGGGAGCGATGCTCAATTGGCTTTCAACCTGATAGAACGAAATATACTCATTCCTTCTACGGAAGAGGCGGAGTAAAGGGTGTCCATGATTTTCGAAACAGAAATCCAGGCTGCAAAGAAGCGTTCTGCAGAGATGGAAGCTTCCATCCGCATGATGACTGCGGAGTACGAACATGTAAAATCCAAACTCAACTTCTGGCGTGCGGAGTGCGCGAGATCTCAATTGAGCTCCATGGTAAAGCACATAACTACTTTGAGGAAAAGAGTAGAAAGAATGGAACAGTGGCTCGAAGCAGCCAACGCGCAGAAATTTGAGTTGGATTTCTGGATTCTGCGGAAAGAAGAGATCTGGCGAAAAGTCAGCAGAGAAACATTGGAGGAACAGATTCGCGAAATTCATGCCCAGGCCGAAAAACTCTCCACTCTGATCCTGGGTAGAAAAGTCGATATTGTATTCGAAACCAAAGCGCAAGCTCCCCTGGGCGCTGTTCCCATCTTGAAGCATGCAAAAGGGAGAAAGATCCACCTTTCAATACGACTTTTGGAGGAGCAGCCGGAGCATCTGCTGGATTATTACAAAGGACTTATCATCCACGAACTTGGCCACCTGTTGCTTCATATCGGGAAAACCTCCCGGGAGTACAGAAAATTGCGACGCCTCATCCAACAAAGGATTACGGGAGATGAAACGTTTTTCAAAGTTTTCAACATCCTTCTGGATGATCAACTGGAGCGGAGGCTCAGGGATGTAGAGAAGGAATGGCGCACCTGGTTTCATCGGCTGGCATTTTTTAGTGGGAGCATCAATCTGAACGACTTGCAATCGTTCTTGGCAAGAAATCAAACTGCCGAAGTCGATTTGACGCCCTACATAGAGAAGCGCTACTTAAAGGTTTACGGTTCCCGTTCACTCGCATTCGCGCGAATCCTGTCTGCAGAATTTCTCACTGCAGCACACGGATTCAGCCGTTTGTTTGCCTTTTACTATGTTCTGGGACAGGGATTGCCGTTAAAAACGATCAGCGAAGATTGGCTTCGTGATTGTATCAGTTATATTCCCAGGAATTTCACTAACCAGGATCTCATCGAGGTTCATCGATTGGCTGTCCGAATCTACCGGCGAATGATTGAGAATTGCGATCCTATCCCCCTATTTCATGTGCATCTCGCAGACGGCAGGGTTGAGGATCTTGTTTTCCCTGGAACGTGGAAGACGAATGATCGTAACAATGCAATCTCACTTCATCACCAAGAGCCGGCCCGTAAAGCAAAGCATGGATCGCTGCCCCTGACGTTTCAAAAGAAGATTTGTGTCCCGGATCCTGAGGGCGAGCCGGTGAAAAAGAAGGCTCAGGAAACAAAGCAAATCGTTCTTCAACGAGCCCGGACCTATGGAGGTTCAGGAGGTTTAGGAATTGGTTCCTATTACACATCGCTGCATCCGAGTCCAACGGAAATCAGAAAAAGTGTGCCAAAAACGACCAGAGAAATCTTGAAGCAAAAACTGCGTTCAGGCCATCTCTCTGCAAAGGAAAAGACACGACTGCAGAAACAAATAGATGCTGAAGACAGGCAGAAAGAGCAGGCCAGGTTGCAGACTCTTGAAGCCCAGGAGAAACAGAAAGCGGTACCGGTCAGAGAGAATTCAATCGATCGGAAGGATCACGATTCTGGTAAGCAGATGAAGGACAGGGCAGTCCCGGAAAATAATTTGTCAATCATCCACAAGTCTCTTGCCAACAGCATGAACGAGATTCTCAAGCAAGTCATCAATGAGGAGCAGAATCCGATAGCATCTCCCATTGAACGGATGCATGCGGACACAGCTCCGGCCTCAGACTACAAGAACAAAAAACTGGAAACCTCCTTTCCTCCGATTGAGAAAGTTCACAAGTTGATGCCGGATGCTGCAAAAAATTGCGAGGTGGTGCAAAGAATACGAAAATATGCCGTAGTTGTGCGAACCTATTTCCGGAGATATGAGGATGAGCGCGAAATGGAAGAGCAATTACGCAGCGGTCGGCGGATTCTTGGAAGCGGCCTGCTGAAACTCGCAATGTATGGCGAAAATCGCATTTTCCGCGATCAGCGAGTGACCGATCTGGAAAATTACAACGGAGTCCATGTTTCAGTTCTGATCGACACGTCCGCTTCGATGGGGAAGGATGGAAGACTGGACCGCGCCAAGGACGCTGCCGCGCTTCTAGCCGAATGTTTCTGTGACTGCAAAGATATAGAGTCGCTATTCATTGGCTACAATCAGAACGTATATCTTTGCGGCACTCACGATGCTCATTCCTTCGTTTCGTTGGCTCCTGACGGAAAAACAAATGAGGCGGGCGCCCTGGACTTCCTGAAGAAGCAGTTTGGCTTGATGTCGCGCCGCAACAAACTCGTTGTTGTGCTTTCCGATGGGCTACCTACATCCTGCTCTGTCGAATCCGTTCGATTGCTTGTGAATGAAATGAGCACACGCTTCGGCTTTACTTTTTTGTATGGAGCTTTATCTAAAGAGGTCCATCCAGCCTATCGACTTCGGCTGAATCTTCAAGCCGGCAACTGGTCCTCGAATCTCATTTCGTTCGGGAAAGCCATCGCGCGCCTTGTTGCAGCGTAGAAAGGCTAGCGTCCTATTGATAAATCTCTGGCGCGGTAGTGGAATGCTGATGTGCTGGTGTAATATAGCGGCACCACCGAGAGTTTTCCTCCCAACAGTCATTCTTTGGTCAAACGGCAATTGTTCCCGCGGCTTGATGCATTCGATTTTGAACTTTTGACTCTGATTTAATCAGATATTATGATTAAGTTAGATAATTTGAATTGAAACCATGAAAGTAATGACCGCAACCGAACTTGCACGCAATCTCAGACGCGTGTTGGATACGCTTCAAAACGGCACCGAAGAAATCGTAGTCATGCGGAATAATCAGCCCGTTGCGAAGCTGGTTCCGGGTGCTCCGACTATGACGGCTCTCGAAGCCTTATCGGACCTGTATCGCACTTTGCCTGACGACGAAGGAGAGAAATGGTTAAAGGATGCACGGCGAGGAAGCCGCGTTTTGCGCAAAGAGATGAGGAATCCATGGCGATGATTCTGGATACATCGATCTGGATCAGTGTAGAAAGCGGAAGACTTGCTCCCGCAGATGTTGCTGATCGCACGGGAGATGAGGCTGTCTATCTAGCTCCACCCGTGATTGCAGAACTTGAATATGGGCTTCATCGCGCCAAGAACGCTGCCCAACGCAATAGACGTGCCGCGGCCCTGGCCCGCATCAAGCGGAAATCGTGTCTGCTGATCGATAAAGATACAGCCGAAATTTTTGGCAGATTGGCCTCTGATCTTGATGCAACGCGTAAGCCGTCGACTCATCGTACCCATGATGTCTGGCTAGCGGCTCTTGCCTTGCAATACGATATGGCAGTAGTTACTCAAAATGAACGTGACTTCTCAGACATCCCCGGTTTGAGATTGATTGTCCTGCCCCGCAGCTGACGATTATCTAATAGAGCCGACGTATTGAATTAGAAATGATGTCGCGAACGAGGATCGAATAGCATAGATTTTTCAGGTGGGCTACGCGGTTTTCGGATCCTTGCATCCAATTTACAAGGGCTGACGCTTTTTTCAGCAAGTCTTGAATTCTTTGCGGAGCATCCGGAGGGAAAGGACGTCCGGATCTCTCCTGGTAGTGACAATGGACCGCATAGAAGCGGGCAAGCTCGGCCGCAGCAATTTTGTCGAATTCGGCCGTTCTCTCGAGGAGCCGCAAGTCGACGCCGTGCAATGTTTTTCCGCACAGGGACAGATCCCCGGTTTTCAGATGACAGGATGCCGACTGAACGATGGCATGAAATGCAAGCAGATTTTGGCGAGGAATCTTCGCGCGAAGCTGGTGATGGATTTCAACAGCAAGTTCCCATTGGCGGACCTCCATCAATGAATCCGCGATCGTTACAAGACAGCGAACCGGTTCAATCGGATCTGTCCCGCCTGAAGCTTTACAGATTTCAGACATCTCCAGGATCACCGGCTTCAGCGGCCGGTCCTTTCGATTCAGCCAATCCTCGAATCGAATTCCAAGACGGATTGTTGCATCAGACTGCGCGACCAGATCGTTATCCGGATTCGTATCAGAATTCCAAAGAATCAGATCGATCCACTCGCGGGCGGGATTTTCAGAAAGTGGTTCAAAGATATCCAATGGCCTTTGCAAATGCGGCTTCTCGGCTTCCCAGCCCTCTTTCAACTCCTCTTCTATCTTCGTAATGAAATGTTCTTCGTCGATAAAAAAACGCCGGAAGATCTGTAACCCTTCCATCGCGTCTGCAAGCGCTTGTCTTGTGCGTTCCCATTCTCCCGCCTTGGCTGCTGTCTCGGCAAGACTCATGGAAATCCGATTTCGATGACTGATGTCACAACTGGCGACTGAAGCGGCATGAATCACTTCCATTATCTGGAATCGCCGGTAAGCAGAACTTGTTGTGGATTCCTCCGTCGTTTGCACGAGATCCTGAACTCTTGGTGACGAAAGAACATAGTTTCGGCGGATGTGTTCGCGGGCTGTTGCTAAATCCGTTTTCTTTTCTACAACCGAATCCAGAATCTGCTGCAGCTGAAAAGACTGATCGAAGTCTCTCCAGAACAGATCGAAGCCCTTGTAGCGATCAATAGAAGTGTGCCGGCGCCTGATTTCTCGCGTGAAGTCGGTCATGGTTCCTCGTTGATTTTTACAGTTGAGTTACCCCAATCGATATGCTTTTGAGTTAACGCCGCATATGTCTCGAGGCGCATTGCTTTGATCAGTTCCAGTGATGCCACTTCTGAGTATCCGATGCGGCGAAGCACGGCAAAAGCGATCATCCCTGTTCGATGCATTCCGGCCGAACAATGCACAAAAACAGAAGCGCCAGCCTGGATTGCTGCTTGAACTTCGTTAAGTCCATCCGGAATTGTTTGAGGCGGCGGATTGCCGTTTGCCAGAGGAATCCAGATCCACTGAATGCCGGAGTCGCGCACCAGACTGCCGATTTCCACAGCGCCCTCCTTTCTGGAAAGCAGCGTTACGACAAACGCACAACCTTCGGCAGGAAGATAGGGAATTGAACGAAGCTTCGGACGGTGTCCCAGCGCCATTCTCCCTTTTCCGGCCGGAACCCAGTTGAGTTTCATAGTGGATAAACGATATGCAATTTGCACGCCGGATCAATGGCACAGAACGTGCTTCCTGTTGCTGAAGGAGGATCCTCTCATGCCGGACCTGAAAGTGCTTTTTGTTTGCAACGCGAACAAACTGCGAAGTCCTACGGCTGAGAGAATATTTCGGGAGCGGCCGGGACTCGAAGTAAAATCTGCGGGTGTGGATGAAGACGCAACAGTGACTGTGAATCGAGAAACTCTGGAGTGGGCCGATTTAATTTTCGTAATGGAAAAAAGGCAGCGGAACGTGATTCATAAGAAGTTCAAAGACATCTACGAAAAGAAGCCGATCGTCTGTCTTTACATTCCGGACGTCTATGATTTGATGCAACCGGAACTGATCGAGCTGCTGATGAAAAGGGTTCTGCCGCACCTGAATCAATGATTCGGAACCTGAAGTATAATTTGTGGTAATCCACATGGCAGATGTTAACAGGCTGGCAATTATCGTTGCCGGTGATGTAACGATCGATTGGTATGCGTACGAAGTTCCTCCTGTAACTTCGGACGCGGAAAATATTTATAACTGGAAGCTACAGCCCGGCACGAACATGATTGCCGCGCCCGGGGGAGCCATGCTTCTTGCGCAATTGATTCAACAGGCAACTTCCCAGCGTGTAAGCTCGCACCGGATCAAGAAAATACGGAACATCCATCCGAATAAGATTGTGCATTCCATTGCAGAACTTGCGCGTTATCCTTATTCAGCAAAAGAGGATCGCAAGGTTTTTCGAATCAAAAACTATCGCGGATTTTCCGGACCTGCTCCAGGCTCCACTCCGAATTTGATTCTGGTCAGCAATGATCAGGATAACCCCGCATTGCTTGTGATTGACGATGCAGGAAATGGATTCCGTTACATGCCTGATTTTTGGCCTCAATCGTTGAAAAAAGCCACCGCGGCAAACGTGATTCTGAAAATGAGCAGACCCCTGGCGAAGGGTCCACTGTGGGACAGACTCCAGGAGCTTTACGAAGACCGTTTGATTGTGATCATTGGCGCAAACGATTTGCGTTCGGACGGTATGAATATGAGCCGGCGTTTGTCCTGGGAACGAACCGCCACTGATTTTCTCTGGCAACTGACGACGGATCCCAAATTCTCTTCACTCGCGAACTGCTCGAACGTGATTATTCGCTTCGGTCTGGATGGAGCCATTTACTACAGGAGGCAGAAGGGGAGAACCAGAGCGGTGTTATATTTCGATCCGGCCTCAGTTGAAGATGAATTTTTTTCAGAGAAGGATGGCACAATGGCAGGATTTACATCTGCATTCGTAGCTGCCATCGCCAGAGATGTTCTCCAGAGTGAAGCTAAGGAGCTCGGCTCAGGTGTCAAGGAAGGATTACTAAGCGCCAGACGTCTGATGCTTCGCGGTTTTGGATCCGGCGAGGATCCGAATTTAAAGTTTTCCGCTGACGTTTTTCATCCCGATAAATCGGATGTTCAGATTGCAGAGGTGCCCATTCCGCTGCCTTCATCGCCGGTCGTGGCGGACCCTGATTTTTGGTCGATCTTAAGAACATTGAATCCTGCGCGGCTGGAAGAAATCGCTCGTGACATTGTCATGAATGGCGAAGACGCGGCCCTTACAAATGTGCCGATCGCCACATTTGGAAAATTAAAAACCGTAGACCGTTCCGAAATAGAAAGTTTCCGGAGTATTAAGAACCTGCTGCAGGAGTACATCCGGGACACATCCGGCAGGCCACCACTTTCCATCGCCGTGTTCGGTCGCCCTGGATCGGGGAAATCGTTTGGTGTAACGCAGGTCGCGGAATCAATCAACAAAGACCTGATGAAAAAGATCGAATTCAATTTATCGCAGTTTACTTCCAGTGATGATCTCATCAACGCTTTTCATATGGTCCGTGATATTTCATTAAAGGGAAATTTGCCGCTGGTTTTCTTCGATGAATTCGATTCAAATTTCAACGGCAAGCTGGGCTGGTTGAAGTACTTTTTAGCTCCCATGCAAGATGGCGTTTTCAAGGAAGGGGATGCAATGCATCCGATCGGCAAAGCTGTTTTCGTCTTTGCCGGTGGCACCAAACCGTCGTACAAAGAATTCGTTTCTCAGGAAGGGCTGGCGGATGCAAAGGGGACTGATTTCATCAGCAGGCTTCGAGGATATGTGGACATTCTTGGTCCCGATCCAGATCCCGATCCGGCCCGAAAGGATGTTTTTGCAATTATCCGGCGAGCCATGGTGTTGCGAAATCTGAGCAAGAAATTGTTTGACGCAAAGAAACGTCCACGGATCGATGAGGGGGTTCTTCGGGCTTTCTTGAAAATACCGTCATACAAACATGGAACCCGCTCGATTCAAGCAATTCTTGAAATGAGCATGCTTCAAGAGCGCGGCAGGTTGGAGCCTTCTGCGCTGCCGCCGGTTGAACAGTTGAAACTTCATGTGGATGCTGCAGCTTTCATGCGTTTGGTGCTGCGGGATGTCATTTTTGCCGGCTACGTAGAGAAAATCGCCATGGCGGTTCAGGAAAAGTACAGGGAGCAGAACAGAGGTATAAAACCGGCGGGCCATCCGGCAATGGAACCGTGGGAAAAATTATCTGAAGGTTATAGAAACTCAAACCGCGGTGTGGCTAAAGACATCTATGCAAAACTGCAAAGGATACATTGCGACTTCGGTCCACTCTTTGTTGGAACAACACCACCGGGATTTGCGTTTACCCCGGAAGAAATTGACTTACTTGCAGAAATGGAGCATGAACGATGGATGCGGGAAAAGATTGAAGCGGGGTTTACATTAGGTTCGGACGATCCTGAACGGAAAACGAACCCTGATTTAAAGCCCTGGTCTGAGCTTTCCGAGACTGCCAAGAATAAGGATCATCAATCAGTCTTGAACTTACCAAAGATCCTGGAAGACGCCGGTTTTTATATCTATCGTTTGGAGTGATCGGTGACGACCAGGGATAACAGCGCTGCGCTCAAGCGGCAGCGGAGCGAACTGTGGCTTACAATTCAATGGCCGGCAATCGGCGCTCTTGCACTACTTGTCACTGTGCTCGGTTATGCCGGTTTCAATCAATACTTTTCGCTCGAAGGGCCTCCAAAAACTCCTGCGGATCTTCTTTATTTGACTTTGCAGTTATTCGGCCTGGAATCGGGAGCAGAAACAACGAAATGGGTTCCGTGGCAATTACAACTAGCACGGTTTCTGGCGCCTGTTGTGACCGGTTACGCGGTGATCCGGGCATTGTTGTCGATCTTTCGTGAACAATGGCAGCGTATCCGGCTCAAACGCGTTCAGGACCATGTCATTGTTATCGGACTCGGACGCAAAGGAACACTCTTCGCGCAGGGATTTCAGATGCTCGGTTATCCAGTGATCGTCATCGAAAAAGACCAGAGCAATGATAGCCTCCAGCAATTTCGAAACCTTGGGGTTATCTCGATTGGAGCAGATGCCACCGATAAAAATGTTCTGCGAAGCGTCCGGGTCGATCGCGCCAGGTATGTGATTTCCGTTTGCGGCCTGGATGAGGTGAATGCAGAGGTGGCGGTCCATGCCCGAGAACTCTATACCGGTCGGACAACTCCATTGAATTGCATTGTCCATGTCGTAGAACCGCAACTGTGTCAGTTGATGCGGCGGCAGGAAATGATTTCCCAGGATAAGAAATTATTTCGGCTCGATTTTGTGAATCTTTATGAGAATGCTATCCAGGCTCTGTGGACGAGATATTCGTTGCTTCAACAGGAGCAAATTGACGGTGGAGTTCAACCGCGTTTTATTATCATCGGGCTGGGCCGCATGGGTGAAACATTAATTCTGCATCTGGCCCGCAACTGGAAGAGTATTCACGTGAACCACCGACCGCACTTCACTGTTGTGGATAAAATCGCGAACGAAAAAACCGAGTCGATGTTGCTCCGGTATCCTTATCTTATCCGCACCTGTGAGCTTCATCCGTATTCCATGAACGTGAATTCTGCCGAGTTCATTCGCGCGGACTTTCTTTCCGATGCGACTGGAATGCAATCCACATCGATATTTATATGTTTGGACAATGATTCGCTTGCAATGTCAGTCGCATTAAGCCTGCGTCAAAGGTTGCAGCGATCGGAGACGCCACTTTATGTCCGGATTTCTCGCGAATCAGGCCTGGCCACACTGCTACAATCGGACCGCATGGACCTGGTACGCCCGTTCGGATCGCTCGAGCAGAGTTGCACTCCAGAAATGTTGAGCGGTCTGCACAGCGAAAAACTTGCGCGAGCTATCCATGCTGAATATGTGGAAAAGCGGATGCGGGAAGGATTTAAGCCCGAAGATGCGCGCGCAGTTGTCCCGTGGGAACAACTCCCTGAAGACCTGAAAGAATCGAATCGAAAACAGGCCGAAGATATTGGAAGTAAACTCAGAGCAATCGGTTGCGATATTGTCACGCTGGTCGATGGCGAAGATTTTCAATTTACAACGGAAGAACTCGAACGGCTTGCAACCATGGAACATGATCGATGGAACCGGGAAAAACTGGAGCAAGGTTGGAAGTATGGCTCGGTAAAGAACGCAGAGACAAAAGAAACTCCTTACCTGGTTGATTACAATCAACTCACAGAAGAAATAAAGGATTACGACCGTAATGCGGTCCGGCAGATCCCGCAGCTGCTTGCGCGGATCGGCTTCCAAATTTATCGCGTAAAGTAAAGCAGCGCGGGCATACGGAGCTCAGGCTTCCAGCCTGCAAGAACTCAACTACTAACTCAACCACTCATCCTCAATAGCGCTAACGGCACGAAAATTGCCCTCTTACCAATCAGAAATGGAAAAGCTTCAGGAGGATGTCATGAGCTTAAGAATGGGCAATTGCATAGCGTTTATCGCGGTGCTCATATTTCTGTTCTATCAATCATCTGTGCAGGCGGATGTTGTTAGCGTCAACTGCGGAGAGGGAGGATCAGGCCTACAGGCGGCCATCAACGGTTTATCTTCACCGAACGGTCCGCACACGATTCATGTAACCGGAACATGTGTGGAAAACATTTTTATTGATGGCATAACCAATCTCACGATCCAGGGCAGTGATGGGACTGTCATTCGAAGTGCGGCTCCGGACGACGGAACTGTATTTACGATTGGCAGCGCCCGCGGAATCAATCTTCAAGGTCTAACAGTGGATGGTGACAACCAGGAATTCGTTGCCGGTCTCACGGTGTTCGATTCTTCAGTGAGCCTTTCCGGCTGTACAATCATCAACAATACGGATCTGGCTCTTTTTGCTGATGGGGGCTCAACTGTGATTCTGGGTGGTCCAAACCCGGGTTCAGAAATTCTGATTCGGGACAACCTGGCGGGCGTATTCGCAAACCATTCAACATTGCGGATTCGGGGACGAACAACAATAGAAGATAATGTGGAGGATGCACTGGTTGTCGTAAACGGCGTCCTGCAAATTGGGAATCGGCCTCCCGAAGCCGGGAACGTTTTCCGCAATAACGGCTTTGGTATTGCGATTCTCAATAACGGCTTTGCAGGCATTAACGGTTCGAATTTGATTGAGAACAACGGTCCGTACGGAGTGCTGATCGCGCGCGTACCAAATGCTTCGTTCAATGGAAGTATGGTTGAAGGCATCCCCAGGTATACAACGATCCAGGGTCACACGTTGCTTGGAATTCTTGTTACTTCGAGTACAGTCGGTTTTGGAGCGTCTGATCCGGATGTGTTTCACCAGATAAGAAACAATGGGACTGCTCCTGTCACCGTTGATGCGGGTATCTACGTTATCCGCCCTGGAAGCTTTCTGGCGCGCCAGGTGGAGATCGCCAACAATACCGGCGCCGGCATTGTACTTGACGGAGGCGCCTACTCAAATTTCGCTACAGCACGCATCAGTGGGAATTCCGGAGATGGCGTAGTCGTTACGCACAACGCGACAGCAGAGTTCGGGACTTTCCTGTTGAGCGGGACGGGTGATCCTATCGCGGCTAATACGTTAATCTCGGGCAACGGAGGTCAGGCCATCGCCTGTGATGAGACTGCTGTGATTTATGGAGACCTTTCGGGCTTACCTGTATTCAAATGCAAAACGGAAGAGCAGAAGACGAAAACCGGATCCACTGTCGCAGAAATAAAATTGGAAGAGCGCGTCGAGCGCCACCAGCGCAGATCGAAGCATTAAGTGGGTAGGGGCGACCTTTATGGTCGCCCCGAATTGAGAATTAGCCCTTTCCTGAATCCAGGTATTTCTTCTTGACACGGGACCAGTGATTCGCGCGCGCGCGAACCGAAATAATTTTGAAATCTGGCAGGAGGACCCCCGTTAAGGTTCTACCGTAACAACAACCTGTGTCGATGCAAAAAACTCTATCCTTATATATAAGGGGAGTGCCCTTGTTGGAGTAATCGTGATGTCCGACGAAAAGAGGCTTGGGGCCATCATAGAGTTCCCACCAATTTTCCTGATATTGCCTTGTTATATATGCCTGGCCACTCATGATACCGACAAGAACTTCCTCCTTCTGTTCGGACAAGGGAACACCGGGTTCGTAAAACGCATGAACGACCAGAAGCTCGGGTAAATCCAGATAAATCGGAAGCGTTTCCATGTAAGCAACGGCTGCGGGATAGTTCGCTTCTCCGATTTGAGACCGTGAAATGACTTGCGAAATCGACGGATTAATTTCTCCATAGTAAGAACGAATGTGCTTTCGCTCATGGTTGCCCATTACAGAACGGGCGTGAGCTTGTTTCTGGAAAAACTGAATGACTCCCGGAGAATCTGGACCGCGATCGACCATGTCTCCCACGGAAATGATTTCGTCATCGCTCGAAATTCCAGACCTATCCAGCAATTCTTTCAGTTCCTCGAAACAACCTTGAATGTCGCCAACAATCAATCGTTTCACAGGCACGGCATGAGCAAGTCTGATGCCATGCTGATCGAATTTTTCGTTTTTGCTGTTGGCGATCGACGGCAGCCGATTGTTAGGGTCGGGTCGAAAGTCGCTTTTCGCAAATCTCGACTCGCGACCGGATCATGTCAAACTCGGTAGCGAGTCGCATGTAATCGCGGTCAAAGTGCGCAACCCATCGTCTCGTCTCGCGGGCAAGCTCCTTGACTGCTCCTTCAACGGCCGTTAATCTCCTTGAATGCTCTTCAAGGATCGACGTGTGTTTATCAAGGATAGACGTGTGTTTATCAAGGATGGACGTGTGCCGTTCGAGCTCATCTCGAATTCCAATGAGGATCCTTGTATTCAGATCGAGAACTTTTCCTTTCTTAGGTCCATTGCTGTTCTTTTTCACCATGTCTTTCTCCTAAGTTTAGTTCCCGCCTGGTCCTTATTCAATCATTCTGGTACGGCTATTGCAACTCGAATTTCTAATGATCAGATTCAGTGCATTGATTTTTTGTATGATGCTTCTTTCTCGGACTCTATCCGCCGCGTGGAGTGGCGAGATTGCCTTTCAAGGGTGTTTGTTGAGTCCCGCGATTCTAGGAGAGGGCCGAAATGCTATGGGAGGAGAGAAGCTGATTGCCAAATTAGGATTGACGCCCGGAGTTGGAACACGAATCGGTATATATAAGGAGTGGATCGGTTTTGAAGCAAACGCATTTTACTTTGCCCGACAGATCTCTGTTGAGAATGAGTTTGGAGTTGATTTTCCAGATCACGGACTCAACCCTTTTTCTCTTTCGGGATCTGCGGTTCTTCGGTTCGGTAAGAGTTTGCAACCCTATCTTGCCTTAGGTGGCGGATTTTTTCTGATCTCAGTGGACCTCGATAATGTTCAAGGTCAGGAGCTCTTTATCCTTCCGGCCCTCGAAGCAACTGTTGGCGTCAGGCTCTACCAACCAGGCAGAGGGAAGTTCTTCTACTCCGAATACCGGATTTACAGAACTGCAGAGCGGATGCCGATCCGTTCCTTGAGCATGCATGGCGTGGTGATCGGATTCGGGTTTGTCCGGTAGAATGATAATCAATGAACTGCGAAGTTGCGCCCAGCGCGTTCTTGATGGAAGGTTATCTGACGATAGAAGAACAAAAAGGACTCATACTCAGATGTAAAGATCTCGGAAGTGAACCGGCGGGTTTTTACACGCCTTCGATGAGGACCGGCGCATACATGAATATTCAAATGATGTGTCTCGGTTTGCACTGGAACGCAAAGACTTACAAATACGAGAATGTACGCACGGATTTTGATGAACTCCCCGTACAACCGCTTCCGCAGCATTTCAAGGAGATCTCCAGACGGATCGCCGCTGACGTTGGCATGGCAATTGAGCCTGATATCTGCATAGTAAATTTCTATACGGGTGCCGGAAAATTAGGCTTACATCAGGACAAAGATGAAAGACCGGAAACTTTGAAAAAGGGAATACCGGTGGTTTCGATTTCTCTTGGCGATTCGTGTAATTTCCTCTTTGGTGGAACAGCGCGAAAGGATCCTGTAAGAACAATTCTTTTGAAATCAGGAGACGCTTTCCTGTTCGGAGGTCCCAGCAGAATGTGTTTCCATGGAGTTTCATCCATTATAGCGGGCAGCGCTCCCGCTGAGCTGAAAGTTTCGGGAAGGTACAACCTGACTTTTCGGCAGTATTGATTTGGGGATATGGTTCATAAGTGGGAGATACGATTCCTTTGAATTGGGACTTGGTTGCCCGGGGTTGGAAAGAAGACTTGGAAACGAGTCCCTGAAGATCGACACCAGGTTGATTTTGTGTTCACTATTCTTCTTTTGTAGGATCGTAGAGCCCGGCCCAGTTGGCGCCCATCAATTGCGCACGATACGTTCGTTTGTCAACGGGAGAGAGATTGGCAATCATTCTTTTTGTCAGAAACGAGAAAACCTTCAGGTCATCCAATCGATCGGAAATCTTATCTGCAGCGGCGTCCTCAATCATCCAATCAAACCGATCAAATTGCGTGAGGTTCAGCGGCCGTGTGTAGCCTCGCAAAGTTTTTTCTGATTTGATGTTGAAATAGGACTCGAAGTAAGAAAGGATGAGTTCGCGAAGACTTTTATGGATTGGTTCCCGAAACCTCAACCCTACGAAATTCGATTTGCCCACAGCACCCCAGAATCCGCGTTGTTTGAATGGAGCAAGCAGGTGATCATCGTCCCGTTGAGCCGTCAAATAAACCAGGAGTGGCGGAAAGCCCAGACGGCGTAAAGCCGCCGCCGCCAAAAGCGCACCATCAAAACAATGCCCCTGCTCGTCTTGTAGAACACTCAGCGGGGAACGATATCGCTCTTCAGCGCTGTAAGGTAGTCGATCGAGAAACTCTTGAATCCTGGCCGGAGTACTCATCCTGGTCCATACCCTTTTCTGCACGCTGTTCAGCCGCTGCTCAATCAATCTTACTGCTTTTGTCATTTGCGGTTTCTTCCAATTGAGGAACGATACACTAAATAGCAAAAACTTTGTATCATCTAAAAGTGGAAAACTAGGACCTTCAGCACCCCCTACTTGAAAAAAAGGGAGTTTCGGTGTGAGATAGAAGACAGAAGTGCTGTGTATTCAGCACTCAGCACTCGGAACTCAGCACTGACTTAGGAGGAGCCCGATGAAATCATTTGTAGCGATTGCATTTCTCATTCTCGCCCTTTTGACTTTTGCGTGTAAGGAAGAGATCAAGGTTTATCGTGTGGGTGCCGTGATTCCCCTGAGCGGAGCGGCTGAGACATACGGGCGCAATGTTCAGAATGGACTTCTGCTGGCACTGGATGAAATCAATGCAGCGGGAGGAGTCAAAGGTAAAAAGATCGACGTGTTGATGGAGAACGATGAAACAAATGAAAAAACGGCTGTGCAAAAAGCCGAACAACTCATGAACAACGGCATACCAGTACTCATCGGCGGCGTTACAAGTAATCTTGCTCTTGCGCTGGCGCCGGTTTGCGACAAGAGAAAGACAGCTTTGATATCACCCACTGCAACAAGTCCCAAGCTGACTGGAATCAGTCCCTATTTTTTCCGGAATTTTCCGTCTGATACTCGCGAAGGGCGCGTAATGGCTGAATACGCCGTCAGACGGATGAAGATCCGCAATGTTGCAATCCTTTACGTTGACAAAGAATACGGGCAGGGTCTCACACAAATTTTCAAGAATCGTTTTCAAGAGCTTGGCGGCACCATTGCCTATGAAAAACCTTACACGGAAGGTACAACTGATTTTTCTACTAACGTAAAGGAGATAAAAGATTCCGGCGCAGATTCGGTATATCTCCCGGGATACTACACGGAAATTGCCGCCATCCTGAATGAAGTCAAGAAGCAGGAAGTAAACGCAAAAATTCTCAGTGTGCAGGGAATGGCTACTCCGATGTTTCTTGAAATTGCAGGTGATGCCGCCGAAGGTGTTGTTTATCCACAACCACCCTATGATCCGGAAAGTCAGGAACCGGCCATTCAGAAGTTCGTTCAAGCCTACAGACAAAAGTTTCCGACCAAACCTGATGTCGATGCCGCTTTTGCTTACGATGCGCTCTGGGTCGTGGCGAAGGCGATCGATAAGTGTGAGACCTATCCAACCGACTTGAGAGCGAAAATTGCTGACACAAGTCACAATGGACTCACCGGAGAAATAACTTTTGATTCCGGTGGCGATGTCGATATCGAGCCTAGAATGTTCCAGATCAAAGACGGAAAGTTCGAACCCATTAAATAAGAGTTAACCTTTAGTTTTCTTTTTTACTTTCTTCAGACGTTCCATGTAATCCGAGGATTGCTGCGACTCGGGCTTCATTCTACTTTCCGGCTGGGTTGGTTCCGGTTCTTTTTCGACTTCCATCCATACTGGTCGCTGTTTCTGGACTTCCTTTTTTCGCGTTTTCAGCTTTTCTATTGGCGCCTGGACCAGTACCGTTGCAGGTTGTAACGTTCTTCTGCGCCGGAAAAGGCTGAAATCCAGTTTCCGCACGGCCACATCCAGCAGAAAAAGCCAGATCGCCCAGAGCAACAATTGCATGCTAATCGGCTGCACATCTGTCGCCGTTTTACTGTTGAACTTCAGCTGGTCTGCTGATTCGATCAAGCTTCCTGTCATCTGGATGAGGAGATTCTTGCCCTCCGAAGAGGTTTGATATTCGCGATTTCCCGGTGATGAAAACTGTACGACTGCTTCTTCCAGGATCTGATCGCTTTGCAAACGAAAAATTTTGCCAAAGAGGGAGCCGGTGATGGGAATTTTAGCTTCGAACCGCCCATAGGAGGTCCGCGTGAAAATCAGCTCCTGTTCCTTCCCGGAGGAATCCACTACAGCGCCCCGCCAGGAGGATCCTTCCTGTTCTTGAAGCTCTTCAAACGTGTCTACTATTACTGTAGTAGCGTTTCCGTCCGCTTTTACAGACACCTGAAATCGTGCGGGTTCGCTGCTCCGGGCAAGGTAACGTCCCGTTTGCGCCCAGAAATTTTCCCACTGAGGCCACGCCAGCCATTTTGCGCCCCAACTCCCGACAGGATCCGAAGTATACGCGAGAGTGTGTCCCAGACCATGCCTCCAGAATGCAAGAACAGGATCTTCACGGTGAGAGAGCACGCTGACTGTGGCCTGGCCCTTTGCTGTTGTCGCGACGTAACCATCCAGCTCCGGGACCTCCTGTACACCCGATAAGAGCGGTTCGGACTGTTCAATTTTGGGCAGGAATGTTTCCTCTGTAATGTAGTAGCGTTGCACAACGGCGGATTCCTGCGCAAATATCTGAGGAAGAGTGAACATATCGTTTGTAAAATAAAATCGTCCGGCCGCAATTGTCGCCAGTTGCTCAAGAAAATCCACATCGGGATCTCCTGATTGTCCGATTCCAATCGTGGTTGTCGTGATTTGATGCTGCTCCAGTGCGCGGCCCGCCAGAAGTAGTGAACTGTCTCCTGAAGCCCCATCCTTTTCTTCACAGTCTGCTGTGTCTGCAAACAGGATGACATGCTTGACCGAGGCTTCAACATTCGCGAGCCTGTCATATGCTTCTCGCAGTCCGGAGTAAACATAAATGCCGCCTCCGCCCGCGCGAATTGATGTGATCGCATCGATGGCATCTCGTTTGTTGCCTAATTTTTGGAACTCAAACGCCCATTTCGGCACGGAATCCACTGCCAGTACACCGAGCCGGTCCGTTTCCTTTAATAATGAGGCAACACGCGCGCCCCCTTCATCTGCCAGATCGATTTTTTGCCTGCCGCGATCCGTAAAAGTCATGCTTCCCGACTTATCGATCACGATTACCATGGCAACATCGGCAAGGTATTTCTTGTTTACAAGATCCATTCGTACCGGCAAAATATTTTCAACAGGGGTCTGGTAGTAACCACCCGGACCAAAGCTCTTTTTCCCACCGAGCATTGCGAATCCTCCGCCGAATTCGTGAACGTATTGTTCGAGGGAAGGCATCTGCGAATGAATGGCGCTTGCCGGCACATTCCGGATAAGGATCGCCTGATAAAGGAGCATGTCAGGCAGTATCCTTGGAAAATAACGCGCCTCCTTTACTTCAACACTGAAGCCACGGCGCGCGAAAGCATCCGCCAGCGTCTGTATTTCTTCCGGCTGGTTATCGACGAAAAGTATCCGTGGCGGACCAGCCACTGAAATCCAGGCCTGCAGCGAATTGTTCTCGACTTGAAAATCTTGCTGCGGTTTGATGCGTATATCATATCGATAAATTCCAGGTTCCAGGATCTTTTGCGGAATGGGAATCAAATTCTTTTCTACGGGATTCAAAAGAATTGTCCCTTCCTGAAGCAAAACGCCATTTCGAAGAATCTGCAACAAAGCCGACATCTTCCGGTTGCTTTTCGTAATCACCTCTAGCGTGAACGGTTCTTTTAAGCGAATCTCGGGAGGCACACGCACGTCTTCAATTTGAGCTTCGACAACGTCTGATGGATGCAGATAAAAACCTTGCAGCGCTACATCTTTTTCCATCATGAGTTTAGCAAGCGGCAAGGATTCACCTGCGTTTTCCAGGCCATCACTGAGGATCACGATGTCCTTCTGGTAGTCGTCCGCCAGAACTGCATCGGCCAGCCGGAGGGCATTTTCCAGATTCGTGCCACTCGGATTGATTTGCGATTCAAATCGCACGATTGAATGAGCTAGGGAGGGGAAGCGCTCCACTTCGGCTTGTGATCCGAAGACTATGATGCCCGCTTGATCGGGCGGTTGAATTTTGCGCATCGCCTGATTGAGAAACTCAACTGCTTTCTCTTTCTGTTCCGGCGCAATGCTGTCGGAAGCATCCACAAGAAATAGAATTTGATTCTTGCGCACGCGGGACCTCAGCTGCGCGCCTGCGAGAGCAAAAACGACTAGCATTATCAGTAAACTGCGCAACACAAACCAGAAGAGTTGTTTGCTGCGTCGCGCCGGTACGAAACTTCTTCGTTGGAAATAGAACAGCAGATAGAGCGCAGGAAGAAAAGCAAGCAACCACCAGGGGTTCGCAAAAGAAAGCATTGTCTTAATATTAACCGACTGGTAGGGGCTGCGCATTCGCATTTTTTGCGAATGCTCAGCCCGGTAATCAACGGGCGCCGCATTTGCAAAAGACGCAAATGCGGCGCCCCTACAAGTTTGGATAACTTTACGTTAAAGTTTGTTTATGAAGTACAAATATCTACTCACTCTCTTCATTTTCTCTTTAACGTATTCCTTTGCTGGAAATTTCTACGATCCTGATACGCCGGAGTCGGGCTCGATCGAAGCCATCAAGAGTGAAACTACGGATCCGCGCTACGGCAGTCCCTGGGTTTCGTATGTCCCGGAATCAACTTCCGTTCCTTCTCCTTCCGATTTTCTCGGACACATCGCAGGGGCTGCGGGAAAATTTACGAACTCGAAGCAGATCTACGGTTACATGCGAAAGCTGGATGATTCTTCGGAGCGTGTTCATGTGGAAGTGATTGGGAAAACTGAAGAGGGTAGGGAGATACTTCTGGTCGCCATCGCCGATGAAGCCGGAATTCGCGATTTGCAAAATCTGAAAAACGCCTCTGCTGCTCTGGCGGATCCGCGCAAAACCTCACCGGAACAAGCGGAAGCGATCATTCAAAAAGCAAGACCGTTTTACTTTTTGAACGCTGCGATTCACGCGGATGAATCGATCAGTCCTGACATGTCTTTAGAGCTTGTTTACCGGCTTGCGGTTTCGGATCAACCGATGATCCAGAACATTCGAGAAAAGGTCGTTGTGTTGATCAATCCGATTTCGAATCCGGATGGCCGGGATAAACTCTCCGAATGGTTCTATCAGCACATTGCCGGGAAGACGGAATACGATACACTGCCGCGCCAATCTCCACCTTACTGGGGCAAATACGTTTACGTGGATGGAAACCGGGACGCTCATCAGCTCACGATGGGAGCCACGCAGGCCGTGGCGCGCGCCTTCTTTGAATACCATCCCGTTGTCGTTCACGACCTTCATGAAGCCATTCCTTTTTTGCAAACATGGAACGGAACAGGACCCTATAATCCGCATCTGGATCCGATTGTCTTAAGTGAATTCCTGGAAATGAGTTTCCATGAAATGAATGCGATGAGCAGTCATGGCATGCCGGGAGTGTGGACTTGGAATTTTGGGGAAGGTTTTGGTCACCACTACATGGATTCCGTAGGAATGAATCACAATGCAATCGGGCGTGGCTATGAAACATTCGGCAATGCGGTGCCACTAACACTCACCAGAAAGCTGGATCCCTCGGATATGACTCGTGAATGGTATCGCCCATTCCCTCCGCAGGAAAAAACATTTTTGTGGTCCCACCGCAATGGTGTCAACTACGCCCAAACAGGATGTCTTGCGATTCTGGACTATTCAGCGCGGCACGCGGAAGAATTGTTACGCAATTTCTACAAGAAAAGTTTTAACTCCTGGCAGAAGGGAAAATCAGGAAATCCGTATGCTTTTGTGATTCCTGCCGAACAGCAGGACCGGCGCCGAGTGGCGGGACTGGTGAATCGCTTGCGCGCGCAGGGAATTGAAGTCGGCCGCGCGAATAAGAATTTTCAGATCAAAGAAGGTTCCTTCCCAGCAGGTTCCTTTGTGGTTCGACTGGATCAGCCGTATCGCAACTATGCTGTGGATCTTTTACTTCCGCAAGAATTCCCGAAAAACGCTGAGTACGAGCCTTATGATGATATTTCGTGGGCCCTTCCCATAAACTTCGGTGTCAAAACGATTCGTGTCGATGACGGCGCGATTCAACAAGTACAAACCCAATTGCTTGCCCAGGACGTGCATCCGTCCGGATCCGTTCGTGGAACGGGAAGCACCTACATTTTAAATGATTCCGGACAGGAAGCGCTTCTCTCAGCGCGGTATCGTTTATCGCGATTCAAGATTGAGATCGCTGAAAAATCATTCCGTTCAGGATCGAGTGAGTATCCTGCCGGTTCCTGGATCATTGCAGAGCAATCAGGAATTCGTTCTGCGCTGGAAGAGGTCAGCGAAGAACTTGCATTGGATTTCGACTCGGTTGCTTCCGCTCCGGATGTGCCGCGACATGATGCCGCTGTGCCAAGGCTTGGAGTTTGGGTTCCCTGGGCAGACACAGACATGATCGGCTGGATCCGTTACATTCTGGATTCGCAAAAGATTCCTTACACCTACATACGGGATGATGACATCAAAAACGGCCAGTTAAAAAAGCTTGTCGATGTGATTGCGTATGGAAATGTGTTGCTCGATCTTCAGGCGCAAATTCACGGAATTGATCAAACAAAAGGACCACTCCCGTTCAAGAAAACAGAAAAGTATCCAAGCCTCGGAACACCGGCAGAATCGGATGACATCACAGGCGGCATCGGCTGGAAAGGGCTTGCGCATTTGCAGCAATTCGTTGAAGAGGGCGGTCTGTTCATCACTCTAGGCTCCGGTTCAACGCTGGCACTGGAAAGTGGTTTCGTGCGATTTGTGAAGCGTGCTGACTTGCAGGGAGTTACAACTCCGGGTGCGCACATCGGAGTAAAGTTTCTACAGCCGGAACATCCGATTGCATATGGTTATCCGACGGTTACATACGCTTTGCGTTCGAATTTTCCGATTTATGATCCGCCGCGACGTTGGACGACTATGTCCTATTGTATGGCCTGCTTAAATGGTCCGTACGATTTTCAGCATGTGGTGTTGCAATGGGGCACGACCGCATATGAATCGGGTGAAACTGCTTCGCCGATCGTGATCAGCGGGGGCGGAAAGAATCCGGAAGCGCTCGAAGGGCGTCCCGCAATTCTGGATATGCCGGTCGGAAAAGGGCACGTGCTCGTTTTCAATTTCAATCCGATGCACCGGGACATGAATCGCGGCGATCACCGTTATCTTTGGAACGGCATCCTGAACTGGAAATACATTTTGAGCCGCTAACGTAGTGGCAGAGCATTGTCTGTACATTTTGGTTTGAACTTATATCTGCAATTGAGTTTTGTAGACATAGCCGACATCGCTAATCCTCAGGACAATGCTCTGCTCCATCTGCCAGATGCAGAGCATTTGCGCACAAAAAGCATGGACTTGGTATTACGAGCATTTGAAGGAGAACAGGCTCATACAAAAAAACGTTGGCAAATGCTCTGTCACTACCTTCAATTATTGCCAGAAGAAGGGGGCGCGTTGTTTCGGATGATTCCCGATTTCATTCATGGTTGCGGCATCGTAAATTCTACCGTTGACCATTGTGTATCTCACGCTTTCCGAGTTGCGAATTTCCTCCAGAGGATTTTTATCCAGCACAATCAAATCTGCGAGTTTGCCCACTTCTAACGATCCGATTTCTTTTTCCATGCCGAGGTATGTGGCGCCATTCAACGTGGCACAACGCAGTGCTTCGTGCGGTTTTAGCCCGCCTTGCGAGAGCATCCAGATCTCCCAATGAGCCGCCAGCCCCTCCCGTTGGCCGTGCGCTCCGATATTCACAAGCACTCCTTTGCGATAGAGCTCAGCAGCGATCCGTGCGTTGTTGAAATGATTCCATTCTTCTTCAGGCGCAGTGGTTCGCCGGCGCGAACGGCTATCAATAACTTCACGCGGCACGAAAGTCAGGAGCCGTTCATTCTCCCAGACGTTGGTTTTTGCGTACCAGTAACTTTCACCATCCAGACCACCATAACCCACGACAAGAGTCGGTGTATAACCGGTTTGGCTTTGTATCCAAAGTTGAAATCCATCGTTATACATCTTTGCAACAGGAATCGAGTGTTCAATGCCGGTATGACCATCCACGATCATGGTCATGTTGTGCTGGAACAGAGAGCCACCTTCCGGGACCACCATCATCTTTAGCTCGCGTGCCGCGGTGATTATTTGCTGGCGCTGTTCCCGTCTCGGCTGGTTGTAACTTTTTACGCTGAATGCGCCGATTTTTTTCATGCGACGCAAATGAAATTGTGCATCTTCCAGTTTGTTGACTACAGCTTTGAAGTCTCCTTCCGCTCCATAAAGAATTGTTCCGGTTGAAAAAATTCGGGGCGCTACGATCTTGCCAGCGCGAGCCAATTCACTGGACCCAAAGATTTCACTGTTGTCATTCGATGGATCGTGAATCGTAGTGACACCAAAAGCGAGCGAAGCATAGTTGTACCAGTTCTGCTCCGGAAGCACTTCCTCTTCGCCCATTCCACCGTGCCAGTGCACATCGACAAGTCCCGGCATGATCGTTTTTCCCGACACATCGATAACATGCCCATCGGAAGGGACCGTCACGCTCGCTTTTGGGCCGATCGCTTCTATGCGATTTCCATTCACAACAATCGTGGCGTCTTCCAGAACTTCCTCTCCTTTCATCGTGATGATTCTCGCGCCAACAAGAGCCACTTTTCCTGACGGCACATCCGTTTTTTCTTTGAATCCGATGTTTGTTCCGGTTTTTGGCGGATCCGGAATTTTCACCGGAGCACCTTCTATAAAAGCAAAGGATTGCTTCAGGTCACGCGTGTATAATTCCGGGCCGAGTGACCAGTGCAAGCTCTGGCTGTTGCCGGACCAGTGCAGATATTCACCCGCATCATGAGTGATTTTTGCAACCGGAATCGATTTTGCTTTGGGACCAAGCTCTATCGTTCCACCGCTTTTCACAAAAGGCGTTAGATATGCATTCCACAATTCGACAAACGCGAGCCATTTTTCGTCCGGTGAAAGCTGGAATTCCGTCGCAAATTCGGTTCTTATGTGAATTCGTTCATCGCTTCCGTCCAGCTCAACGCTGAACAGCGCGCTTTTTCCCGGGAGGCTTGGTTTTTCATTCGGCTCAGCGTTGTTCAAATAGACACGATCATTGGCCGCGCCGAAATGAGGTCTCGCTCCTTTCTTTGTAATCAACGTAGATTTGCCTCCCTCTGCTGAAACCCAGTAGATGCCTGCGTTGCGCGACCATTGCGGAGAAGTCAGATTTCCGCCGGCGGAAGAGCGATAAACAACTTTTGTTCCATCGGGAGTAAAGACAGGCTCCATGTAGTGTCCCGATATTGCAACGATGACCTTCCCTTCACCACCAGCGGCCGGAGCAATGCGCACGGAGCCGAGATTTTGATCGTCCCATGTTGTATAGACGATCCACTTTCCATCGCGTGAGAAAGACGGCCAGAGCTCGAAATGATCATTCTGAGTGGTCACTCTGCGTGGTGTTCCTTCCGGCAGGTTTCGAACATAGAGATGACCGAGTGCTTCGTAAACGACCTGGTTTCCCTGCGGAGATACTTGAACCCAGCGAAGCATGCGCACGTCAAATTGCTCGGGAGCCACGGCAACAGGAAACCGGAGCGCATTTTGAATCTTGCGCGTGCTTTTTACATGGAAGGGAATTTCACTGACCTCTTTTGTTGCCACATCGATTTTCTTGATTTTGCCGGAAGCCCAGAAAACGATCGCCGAATCATCCGGCGTCCATGCCATAGACGGATATACTCCGTGAATTGCCCAGGCTTCTTGCATGTCGCGATCGAGTCCATCAAACAGCGTTGTTACTTTTCCTGATTCAATGTCATTGATGTGCAGTACGGATTTGCCTCTGATTCTGCGAATAAATGCGATCGACTTACCGTTGTGGGAAGGGGTCGGCCGGATCGAGCCTCCTGGGCCTGTGATGTAAGGTTGTAACTCGCCTGTTTCCCGGTCGAGTCGCTGGATAACGTAGATCTGTGTATTGGAATTCTTGTTGTATTCGAAGAATAGACCCGGTGTTGTGTCCTGACTGAAATACACGTATCTTCCATCGGGTGAAAATGATGGTTCGCCTGCATCTTTCTGTTCGTTTGGTCGTTTGGTGAGCTGAACACCTTCTCCACCGGAGCGGTGATAGAGCCACATTTCTCCTGCGCCAAGCGAACGCGTTGAAGAAAAATGTTTGCGCGCAACGATAAATTCGCTGTCGGGAGACCAGTAAGGGTTGTTCAGCAGGCGAAAGTCTTCTTTGGTGACCTGTTGCGGAGAAGATCCATCGCTTTTCACAATCCAGATGTTATCTCCACCCGCGCGATCGCTTGTGAATGCGATCCACTTGCCGTTCGGACTGAAGCGGGGCTGCATGTCCCATGCAACTCCCTGCGTCAATGCTCTCGCCTCCCCCCCTGCAAAAGGAATGGAATAGATGTCGCCTAATAAATCAAAAATTATTTGTTTTCCATCCGGGCTGACATCCACGCTCATCCACGTCCCTTCCTCTGTATCGATGGCAATCTCCTTCATGGATGGAGCAGGATTGTTTACGTCCCATTTTGGTTTTTCTTCTTTTTCCTTTTCCTCTTCTTTTGCGGAAATAATTGATGCTATCAATACCAAAAGACAGATGAATAATTTCTTCATGGTCACTCCTTAATCAAAGTAGCGCTGGCGTCTCGCCTGCGGAAACTTGTATAGCTTATCATTTTCGCCGCAGGCGGGACGTCCGGGCTACTTCGTTTATAATTTCTTGCTATGAATATTTTTGGAGTAATTATCCTGGCAACTTTGGTGGGGAAATTTCTGCTCGATATGATCGCCCTTTGGCTCAACCTTCGTTTGTTGAACGCTCACGCTCCTTCGCAATTCAGCGATTTGTACGATCCCGAACAGTATGCCCGTTCTCAGGAGTACACTAGAGTTACAACACGTTTCCACGTCAAAGAAACCACTTTTCATCTTGCTGTTTTTCTGATTTTCTGGTTCGTCGGAGGATTCAACTGGTTGGATCAAATCGTCCGATCCTGGGGATACGGATCCATTGCAAGCGGTATCTGTTATATTTTTCTTCTCGGATTTGCCGGAGGCCTGCTCTCCTTGCCTTTCGACTTTTACAAAACGTTTGTTATCGAAGAAGAATTCGGATTTAACAGAACAACCTTGCGCATTTTCATCCTGGACCGGCTGAAAGGATTGTTGATCGCAATTCTGTTGGGAGTTCCTCTTCTTGCGGTTCTTTTGTCGTTTTTTGAATCATCCGAAGATCTGGCGTGGTTGTATGCGTGGTTCTTCGCAACAGCATACATACTGTTCGTTCAATTCATTTATCCGGTGTGGATCATGCCGTTGTTTCTGAAATTTACGCCGCTCACGGATGGAGATCTCAAGCAAGCAATCAAGGACTATGCCGCATCTGTCGGTTTTGCCTTCAAGGATGTTTACGTTGTTGATGCTTCCAAACGTTCGAGCAAAGCAAACGCATTTTTTATTGGATTCGGCAAGAATAAGCGAATTGCGTTGTTCGACACACTCGTGGAACAACAAACTGTGCCGGAGGTTGTGGCCGTCCTTGCGCATGAGATCGGGCACTATCAGAAAAAGCATGTTCCCATTATGATGGCTGTGGGAATTTTGCAATCATTTGTCCTCTTTTATCTGATGTCTGTATTCTTGAGCAGCCCTGGATTGTATGAGGCGTTTCATATGGATCAACGGTCGATTTACGCCGGTCTGGTATTTTTTGGAATGTTGTATGAACCGATTTCGTTTGTTTCGTCCATTGTTATGAATGTTGTCTCTCGCCGCAACGAGTTGCAGGCGGATCAATACGCCGTGAGCACCCTCGGTGATGCACAAAATTTGATATCCGCACTGAAGAAACTATCTGTGAAGAATCTTTCTAACCTGACACCGCACCCTTTGCATGTTTTCCTGAATTATTCGCATCCACCCCTGGCTCAACGCATTGAGCGAATGGACCGGATGGGTCGCGCGCAAACTTGATCATGATCGGGCCAACTCTTTCGCACTATACGATCCTCCAGAAATTGGGGCAGGGTGGCATGGGCGAAGTGTATTCAGCAAAGGATCAAAAGCTCGAGCGCATTGTGGCGTTGAAAATCCTTCCACGCGAACTGGCGCTCGACCCAGACCGAATGGGACGATTCATTCAGGAAGCAAAAGCAGCCTCTGCAATCAATCATCCAAACGTCGCAAGCATTTATGAGCTGAGCAATGACGGCGATGTTCATTTCATTGCGATGGAGCTTGTCGAAGGAGTAACGCTGCAGGACCTCATCAAACAAGGGGCCCTGTCTCATCCTGAAATCTTCGAAATCGCATTTCAGGCAGCTTCTGCTCTGGAAGAAGCGCATTCAAAAGGCGTGATTCACCGCGACATTAAACCCGTGAACATGATGGTGAACCAAAAGGGTCAATTGAAGATCCTGGACTTCGGACTTGCAAAAGTGCTCCGTCAACCGCAAGAAGGACTCTTGCAGCCGGTGATTCCGCAAACACAATCGGGAATCCTGTTGGGAACGGTCCAGTATCTGAGCCCGGAACAAGCTCTTGGCCGTTCCATTGATGGACGTTCCGATATTTTTTCACTGGGTACCGTCTTATATCAACTCGCTACCGGCCGCCTTCCTTTTCAGGGCCAGAATGCGATTGAAATGATCGAAAACATTTTGCATGTTGAACCGGAGCCTCCTACGAAAGTGAACCGGGAAGTATCTCCTATGCTGGAGTACATCACTTTAAAGTGTTTGCAAAAGGATCCTGCTGCCCGTTACCAGAGCGCGGGAGAATTGCGAGCGGAGCTCAAAACCGTTGTTCAGCCATCCGGCACAACAAAAATCACATTCCCGGGTCAAAAGTTCCAATGGAAAAGAAAACACACCCTTTTCGCGGCGATCGTAGTTTTGTTGATCGTGGCCGGCTTTTCATTGATGCGGCTCATAACCGGTAAACAGGACATCCGTTCCATCGCTGTTTTGCCGTTCACAAACATGAACGACAATCCTCAGATGGATTACCTGAGCGATGGAATTACAGAAAGTATCATCAACAGTTTGTCGCAGGTTCCAACACTGAAAGTTCTGGCAAGAGGAACAGTTTTCAGTTACAAACGGAAAGAAGCTGATCCACGCGATGTTGGCGACGACCTGAATGTTGATGCCGTTGTTACGGGCAGCATTCAGGAGCATCAAGAAAATCTGGTGATCAGTGTCAATCTTGTGAATGCGCGCGACGGCGCTCAAATGTGGGGTGAGCAGTACAACCGGCAGAGCAAGGATATACTCGATGTGCAATCAGAAATCTCAAAAGAAATTTCATATCAGCTGCGTTTCAAACTTACGGGTGAACAGCAACAGAAGGTAACGAGACAGTTCACCGCAAATACGGATGCCTATCATTTGTTTTTGAAGGGCCGGTACTTCTTGAACAAGAGAAGTGAAGAAGGTTTCCGGCGCGCGATCGAACACTTTGAGCTGGCAATTCAGAAGGACCCGAACTATGCGCTTGCGTATGCAGGCCTGGCCGATTGTTATACGTTGATGCCCGCGTGGGCGCTGTTGACGCCTTCCGTGGGACACTCGAAAGCTCGCGTTGCAGCACAAAAAGCGATTGAGCTGGACGGTTCTCTCGCTGAGGCGTACGCCGCGCTGGCCCACACGAATCACAACTATGATTGGGACTGGCCGGCAGCCGAAAAGAATTACAAACGCGCGATCGCGCTCAATCCCAACTACGCAATTGCTGTTCACTGGTACGCCAGCTTCCTGTCTGAAATGGGAAGGCGCGATGAGGCTATTCCGATGAAACAGCGCGCGCTCGATCTCGATCCGCTTTCGCTGATCATCAATGCAGACCTGGGATTCCTGCTCTATCAATGCCGGAGATTCGATGACGCTATCGTTCAATTAAAGAAAACCCTCGAACTGGACCCAAACTTTCCGATTACGTATCAATATCTCGGATTTGTCTACGAGCAAAAGAGCAATGAGGACGCGATCATTGCATTCCGCAAAGCGTCCACGCTCATGCCGGATTCACCGGAGCTAAAAGCTCAGCTGGCTCACGCGCTTGCTTTGTCCGGCAACCGGTCCGAGGCCCTTCATCTTCTGGAGGAAGTGGTAGGATCGTCGCAGGCGGAGTACGTATCGCCCTTTGATGTCGCGATGATCTACCTGGGTTTGGGAGAGAAACAGAAGTCGATCGATTGGCTCGAAAAAGCTCTGGCGGAGCGGTCTTATCAGATGAGCAGCATAAAAGTGGAGCCAAGATTGGATTCGCTTCGCTCCGAGCCGCGTTTCAAAAAAATCATGGAAGCCATGAAGTTTCCTGGATGAAGATTCTTCTTTTTTTGTGACGGAAGTTGTGGTGAAATAAGGGTACAATCAGTTCGTAGTAGCGAATTCATTCGCTATGAGAATAGCGACTAAAATCGCTATTACAAACGTCAACAGGGGTTTTTGCGACACGCTCCGGCAATGAACTTTTTCAGTAAGGGTCGAATTTTTTGTCCTACCAGGAAATTCTAATTTGAATCAGGCAACGAATGAAACAGGTCAGCTAGAAGTGATTCTGGTTGAAACACAGCCGGATGCCATCTCTGCGGTCAACATGATGTTTTCCGAAATCAAGGAATGCCGGCTGGAAGTGTTGCATCGCTATTCAGAGGTGCTTGACCGCGTCTCGGACCGAACTCCAGACCTGGTTCTTTTGTCACACGGCCTTCCGGATGGGAACTGTTTGGATGTTGTAAATCAAATTGCTCAAAAATCCCCTTCCACATACGTCATTGTATTCCTTCCCCAGTCAGAAGAGACTCTCGTTGGTGAGTACATAAAATGTGGCGCCAATGGGTTTGCTTACTCTGACAAAAACTTTCTCTCTGGAATACTAAATGCTGTAAAAAAAGCTCTGATTCGAATCGTACAGCAAAAATCGTTTTTAATCTCGTCTGTCTCGGGCACCAGTTTTTTCCCTCCGAATGACGATTCGTTCGATCTTCTGAACCTCAGCACGCTCGCCGTTGATGAAATCGTTTTGCATTACCGCATTCTTGAAGAAATTGGCGAAGGCGGAATGGGACAAATCTATCGCAGCGAAGATTTAAGACTGGGGCGCCAGGTTGCCATCAAAGTTCTGCCGCCTCGTGTGACCAAGAATGAAAAGGCGCGGCTTCGGTTAATCCGGGAAGCTCGCCTTGCGTCAAGCCTGAATCATCCGAATATCGTGACCATCTACTCAATTGAGGAAACGGAAAAACTAAGTTTCATCGCGATGGAATATGTGCCGGGAGAAAGCCTCTGGAAAATCTTGCAGAATGGGCCGATGGAACTACTCAAAGTGCTCGATATCGGCATCCAGGTTGCGGATGCTCTCAATGCCGCGCACGTCGCAGGATTGGTCCATCGTGACATCAAACCGGCCAATGTCATGATTTCTCCGCGTGGGCAGGTCAAACTGCTGGACTTCGGCCTAGCAAAACCGTTTTTACCTTCCGATGACAAGAACTTTCAATTCACAAAAGATCTAAGCGCTGTCGGTGTACCGGTAGGCACTGTTTCTTACATGTCGCCGGAACAGACACGAGGGGAAGACGTCGATTCTCGATCTGATATCTGGTCCCTTGGATCTGTGCTTTACCAGGCTGCAACGGGAAGCTTACCCTTTCAGGGACCCAGCGCTCTTTCTGTGATGCATGACATTGCTACAGCCGAGTTGATTCCACCGAGCAAAGTTCGCCCCGATATTCCTCTAGAGTTCGATCACATCATGAAAAAGGCAATGGCAAAAGATCGCCAGGACCGCTTTCCTTCTGTTAGCGAATTCTCTGATCGGCTAAGAAGACTCAAAGGAAGTATTGACAAAGATCTATCCGACCCCGCGTTGCAAGCGGCATTGATTCGTTCTCTGATTGAACCGCCATCCGGTCCCGTCCCAAAGTTGCCCCATCGCGTATTGGATAGCACGCCGAAAATCAAATTGGGACGCGTGTTTTTGGTTGAAGATAATGAAGAGAACAGGGATATGCTGAGCCGAAGATTGCAGAAGCGGGGCTTTGATGTTTCTTCCGCGACAAACGCTGAGGAAGGCATAAAAAAAATAATTGAGGAGCAGCCGGATTTGGTGCTCATGGATATCAGCCTCCCCTTAATGAACGGTTTTGAGGCAAGCGGGCATTTGAAGACTAACCCGTTTTCCAGGAATATTCCAATTATCGCGTTGACTGCCCATGCTATGCCCGATGACAAACAAAACGCACTAAACGCAGGCTGCGATGATTACGATACAAAACCGATTGATTTCGAAAGATTGATGGCGAAAATTCATCACTGGCTGGATAAGAAAAGCAGCAAGTAAGTCGGTCAATCAAATGTAAGTAATACTTTATGCAATTCGAACCGAGTTTGGCCAATACGAAATTCTGTATCGTCCTGCAGCACGATTTCAGTAATCCGTTTCCCATTTACGAATGTGCCGTTGCTGCTATTCAGATCGTGCAGAATCACGTTGTTGTCCTGAATTCTAAGTTCGGCGTGGACTCGCGAAGCTTCCGGATCATCGATTTCGATATCTGCACCAAGTCGTCCAATTGTGAATCGCGGCCTATCTAACGGGATGACCATCCCCCCAGTCATGCCTCTCAAGACGCTCAAGGTGAATGTGGGCTTTTTCAGTCGGGTCAAACTGGCGTCAAGAACTTCGTTATGCATTTTGGTGCTGAATAGCTCCGGATTGTTAACCACGATGACCTGTCCGCATTTCGGACAATCTAACCTTTTCTGTTGCGCACCACGAAATTTCCGTTCGTCATACCGGTACTTAGCGCCGCATCCACACTGAACAAGCATATTTTCATTATACCTCTATGGCTCACTTAGTGTCCCTTCCCATAAATATGATGACATATGCTGCTGGCTCGCAGGCTTGATGGCAAGGCGCGAAGTAACGAGCGAGCAACGAAGCCAGCAAGTCTGCGAGCCAGCAGCCCAGAGAGAAGCTGTGAAAAAATCGGCAGAAGCTTGTCTGGATTTTGTAGCGCCGGCATCTTGCCGGCTTTTTTGAGCTCGAGCTCGGCCAGCTGGAAGCTGGAGATTGTCCGAAAACTCCGGCGGTCCGCGAAACGTAGCGAAAATCGGAGGGGTTCAACCCCTAAGAATTGTTTTTGAGCGTTTATAGAGCAAATGGTGAGCGTGG
>JAKEFK010000009.1 GCA_022616075.1 bacterium | reverse complement strand
TGAAACTCAACGGGAAATTTTTCACGGAGACTTTCCTCCTCGTACTTGATAGCCGGAAGGGAAATTGCAGTGAAATAGGAGATGGCCAGAAGCCAGGTCCATACGGAACCCGCAATAGCGCAGAGCCCAAATGCCACCAGGGTGCTGCCCCAATACATCGGATTCCGGACGAAGCCATAGGGGCCCCCAGTGCTAATCTGTCCCTTGTAGCGATATCCCGCAGCCCAGATTCGCAACGCTTCACCCGGACCAACGAAAACAAGGCTCAAACCGACGAATTCCGGATGGAAATCAACCAGACAGAGCGATAAGGCTGAAAGTAAAAACGCAAATTTCGTGCGAGATCTTGCCATCCAACCCGAAAAAGTCATGAAAGGTTGAACCGGCTGATTGGTTAGGCTACCCGTAGCTCCTCCTACAAAAGCGATTCTACCTGATCAAAAGCTATAAATCGACAATAGTTCCCACAGCAAATAGGAGCAATAACCGTTCCACGCCTGCACCGGCCGCAAAAACCGACGAAAGCTAGGTTCGCCTGGCTTCTCTGAACCGTCAACAGAGTGAGCAGTAAATGGGCATTCGGTGATTGGAACGCAATCAAAACCCGCACAGGCAGCAAACTTTAGACGATGTCAACGAAATGAGCAGTTGGTGTGATCAGATCTTCACAATCTGATTTCCGATAAAGAAAAGAGGAAGATTTTCGCAATTAACTTCAATGCGAGTGATGCGGTTTTCGGAATCCTGCCAGAGCAGGACTGTGATTCCATTGCGATATCGAATTGTTTTTTGGGTGAACCGCGGATGCTCAACAACTTCCTTTTCCTCGGTAACGGTAATTTCGTCGTCTGCAGGCAATTCCAAAACAACTTTAGGATACACCTTTATCTCCATGCTATCAAAAAATCAAGCAACGGGCCGCATCGTTACCGTTCAGATGGCGGCCCATGATTGTGCCTAGAAATAGCTGAGGAACGACTGCCAGCTGTCCGACAACCAGCTCAGCCATGAATCATTGTCTTCTATCGGCCGAACAATCCTTGGTCCCCACGGATCGTCAGCGGAAGCAACACCAACAAACAAAGCGGCAAGCGCAAGTACTACCAACGCTGCCAGGATATATTTTCTCATCTCGGTCCCTCCTGTACCGGGTTAAGGCAACTAAAGCGCCAGCAGGAGGGTTCGCCCGTATTTGATTGAGAATCTTAGGTTTATGCGATTATGAGACCTGGAAACACTTTTGAGTGTGTGTCAACGCAATGAGCACAGGGGGGAGAGGGAAACCGCGAGTTATTGCCTGGTAATATGATGAATCCTCATTTTGCTGTAGAGTCCATTTCGGGTAAGACCAAGGCTACGGGCAGCATGCAAAATATTCCATTCGTGCGCATTTAATCTTTCCAGGATGAAGCTCTTTTCCATTTCTCGAAGGGTATCCTGCGGCTGTTTCTGGATGCATTCCCTCCCCGCTGCCTGTACGATTTGTGGATCGAAGTCTATTGCACGAATCCAGTCAGTTTCAGCAAAAGCTACGACCCGTTCGATCTCATTTTTTAACTGCCGGACATTTCCAGGCCACGAATAACTCTTCATCAGCGCAAGGGCGTCCATGCTGAATCCCCGGATTTTCTTGCCTGTTACACCTGAAGCTGACTTTAAAAAATGGGAAGCGAGTAAAAGCACATCCTCCTGCCTTTCCCTTAAAGGCGGCAAATGCACCTGGGCTACTTTGATGCGGTAATAAAGATCTTCCCGGAATTGCCTTTCCTTAACAAGTTCGGGCAGATTGCGGTTTGTGGCAAGAACTATTCGCGCGTTGGTATGGAGAATCTGGTTTCCACCGACTCGTCGAAATTCGCCATCTTGCAAGACCCGAAGAAATCTGGTTTGCATTGCATAGGGCATATCTCCAATTTCGTCTAACAACAAGGTTCCGTTTTTTGCTTCTTCAAAAAGTCCCTTTCTTGTGGTCGCGGCTCCGGTAAAAGCTCCCTTCTCATGTCCGAACAACTCGCTTTCCAGAAGTGTTTCGGTTAACGCGGAGCAGTTGATGGCGACAAAAGGACCGCTCCTTCGCCGTCCCGAGAAATGCAGAATTCGCGCTATCAGCTCTTTTCCGGTTCCAGTTTCTCCTGTGATCAATACAGGTAAGTCGAGATCAACCAGGCGCTGGAGCGAGGGCAACATCTCACTAACTGCCCTGCTGGTGCCGATGATCTGGGGAAAGTCCTTTTTCAATCCAAGAGAGGCCTTCAACTCATCGTTCTCCTTAATTGATTTACTCAAAAGCATTGTTGTGCTCAGGGCAAGCGCAATCACGGAAGAGAATATTTCAAGTAACATTTTCTCCATTGACGCGAGAGTCTCTACTCCCTCTCTGCTATCCAGATATAGATAACCGATCAGCCGATCTCCTTCCTGTAACGGAAGGCAAACGATGCTCATAATGTGATTTGCCAGAACGCTTGGGCGCTGCGAAAGAGAAGAATCCGAAGCAACATCAAGACAAACCAGCGGACGCATACGAGAGGCAGTGCGTGCGGCAGATTGACTGATTTCACAGATATCCCGGATCGTGCGGTCGTCAATGGAAGTCGATTTAAAAATCCGGGGTGATTCCTCTTGAAGGATGAGTACCGCCCTTTCCATATCCGTAAAATCCAATGCAACTTCGAGTATTCTGGAGATCATTTTCTCCGGATCCTTTTCGAACAGAACCTCTCGGATCATTTGCAACACTTTATAAGGCAATGTCTCACTCATTTTGCTCAACAGGGTTTCAGAAACTTCCATATAAGCTCCTCCCTTGCCAAGGTCAAAAAGTTCTCGCCTTGCATTCAGTCGCATGAACATTTCGTGCGCCGCTCCTAGCATCCTTAACGCCTTTTGTGGTTGATCGATGCGATAGAGATAACGCGATTTTAGTTTGAAAGTCTTCGCAAGCCAGAACAATGACGGCAATTTTCTAAATAGGACTTCCGCTTCATGGATCGAATCGCGACACGCCAGACGTATGAAATCGGGGGTCGCTACTTGCAACGAAGCACAGGTGTAGTAATACAGCGCTCGCTCGAAAGAAATTCCTTTCGGTTCATCCACTGTCGAAAGCAGTTCTCGGGCCTCAGCAATCAAGCCTTTTTGAATCTTGTTTATGGTGAGGTAAAGGTTGATTCGACAGAGATCTTCGGTTGAGCCAAAATCTTTAAATACCGCTGCAGCTCTTTCCAGATGGTTCGAAGATTCAACAAGTTTAGAGCTTAAAAGAAATACAACACCAAGGTTTTCAAGCGAAGCAGCGAAATCAGCTTTTAGTCCAAGTTTTTTGCGCTCTCGAATAGCCCGATTCAGCATAGAAATTGCAAGTTTAAATTTGCCTAAAACCGCATATTGCAATCCAAGATTATTCTGGGCAAAGGCGGCCCAAATCTTTAAGCGCCCTGTTCGGGAAATACGGAAGGCTTTCTTCAAATAATGGATTGCGCTGGTGGGAAGCCCCTCTATCGCGAGCGCATTTGCAACGTTGATCAATCCCATGACAGCTACTTTTTTATTTCCCCCTGCCATGCTCAATTGAATGCTCTGGTAGTAACACTTACGCGCTTCGGATAACCGGCCTTTTTGTTTTAAGAGAATACCTAGGTTGCTGTAAGCGTGAGCCAGACCATCAGAATCATGAACTTTCGCAAAAAGCAAAAGTGATGTCCGCAGCACTTCTTCGGCCCTTTCGTATTTCCCGAGTCTCCCAAGAACTATTCCAAGGTTCATGACCGAACTACTCCAAAGTGGATGCCGGTATTTCTTTGCGTTTTCAAAAGCTTTATAAGCTGCGGAAAAATTTCCTCGGTAGAAATACAGGAGACCCAGGAAGTGATCCTTTAAGCCGTGTAAAACCGGGGCCAAGACAACACTGCTTGAAATGAATTCGGAAAGAATGGTTTCTCCCTCATCCAATTTTGATTGGTGGATCAAAAAACCTGCGTGTTTCAGCTTGAAAAAACTCTGCGCGTATTTTTTGTGTCTGTCCGATGCGATTCTCTCAAGTTTTGTGGCCAGCCTTACACCTGTATCAACGCGATGCAAACGCAAATAAAGCTCCAGATACAGGCTGCCTAGCCGAAAAGACAAACCGTAACGCGATCGAATCTGGCTGATTACTTTTAAGGCTTTCTTTGCCTCACCGTTTTTCAGAAAGTACTTTGCCATGCGAAACAATTCGAGTTTAGGTATGCGAGCCGAATTTGCGAAAGCATTCCATAACCATTTCGTGTAATCCCGGCAAGAATGCCCGCGATAATTCCGCGCAAGCAGGAGCGCTTGTAACGCCGCTGCCCTGTTTTCCTTTGCGCGTACAGTAACAGCGAACCTGCGCTCGGGATCCTCCAATATCGGCCAGGTTGAAAGAAGCGATTTCGAAAGCTCCCGGATTTGTTGCGGTCTAAGTACGTCCAGATTGACTGCTTGGGAGACTTTCAAAAATAATGCGTCTCCAAATCGTTTGAGACACCCCAACGTGATTAATTTCTCCAGAGCGTCCGTCAGCGATTTCTTACCGCGGCACAACACAAGCAGCCTTGCTGTCTTGATCGTTCCACCTGCAATTGCAACTGCAGCCACCAGGCGCTTCTCCAGGAGTGAAAGCCTTGAACTTGCGGGAGTCAAAACCGCACGAGCCGCTGAGGGCCAACAAGATACGGCTTCACAGGGAAGCTCGGATCGCAAAGCAAGCACGACCTCTTCCGGGAAATCGAAAGACTTGTTTTTCAAAGTCTGAAGCAGTTTCGCGGATTGCCCTTCAGGAGAGGCACAGTGCAGGACTTTGTCCAGTTGAAGTGGCGTGTTTGCGAAAACCTTAACGATCTTCCAACGTTCGTCGCTTATGATGGTCCAGGGAGCACTGGAAATGACCAGAATTCGAAGAAAGCATGACTTCGATAAGGATGAGATTACAAAAGCCAGGAAGGATTTTTGTTTTTCATCCAGCGATTCACAGGACTTGTACACGACCAATAATTCGCCAGTCAGGAAAGCTTCTTGAATACTCTCAGCCGCAACGTAAACATCTGCCGGAACGTTGTTTAGCAGATGCTTGCATAACTGAGCAACGCTCGTTTCCACATCAACAAAGCGGAAATCAAAAACTAAAGTTCTACGTCCGCATTTCCAGGCATTCAGGAGTGCTTGATTCTCTATTTCATTCAGGCTGATCTCGCTCGGTGATTCAATGAAGAGCACTTGTTCTTGATCAAAAGATAAATGAGGAACAGAAACAGTATCTTTCAGCGGGAAAAACAGAAAACTTTTGCTTGCAGATGGGGGTAGAAGTTTTGTCCATAGATCCTGAGCGGAACCGATTCTCTGGGAGGGTTCCCACGCAATGAGTTGTTGAATGATCTCCTTCCAAAAACCTTTTAATCTGACTGATTTCTTCTGCAACAGAAAGAGGGCTTCGAGAGAGGGCTCAGTCGGCAGACGCTCATCCGGAAGCAGCAAACTAAGAAGAAGAATACCGAAAGCGAATAGATCTGACCTTCCATCAAAGGGTCGACCCTCTAATCTCTCCGGTGAAATGAAGGGGAACGTTCCGCAATAGGTCAGAGACTGGGCCTGGCCGGATTGATTCAAACGGGCGCATAAACCTAAGTCAATCACCTGGAGTCCATCCTCAGCAAGGTAGAAGTGGTCCCCTTTGAAATCGTTGTAAATCCAACCGGAATGGTGCAAATAGCTAAGAAATTCTGCGATTTGAAGCGCCGCTTTGCGCAGGTCCGGGTGCTGCTGTTTTAAGCACGGGCTGGAGAGCAATGGATATGCGGCGTACGTTCCCATCGACCCGGAGTTTCCGAAATCGTAAGGCTTGCATATATATGGATGGTTCAGTTCAAGTGCAAGAAAAGCTTCTTTCTCGACAAAATCACCGGTCTTTAATACGCATGCCTTGTGCAAGACTTGATCATAGGCACGGAATACCTGACTCTGCGCCCCTGTTGCGATAGGCTGCTCAATAACATAGCGGCCCTGCATTGCTAAAACCTTCAAAAAGCCTTCTTTGCGATGATTCTATCATGGACCAATGAAATCCACTTTTGAGAAGCCGCGCATAGTAAAATATTTTGTAATTAATGCTTAAAAGTTTATGCCCCTTCGGAAAGTCAAGGCATCTCTTCTGCATTCTGATTGCGGCAACGCTTTTTCTTCCAACAGCAGCAGAAAATATCATTTCAAATCAGGCAGATCTCAAACGAATTCAGACAACCGGCAAACCTGGTGGAAAACTCATCAGTTGCTTCTTAAATGATCCAACGACTTTTCATCCTTTAATAACAGACGATCTTGAATCGCAAATTCGAAACCAGCTGATGAATCCAGGTCTGGTACGTATAAATCTTGGCGACCAGACATTGCAACCTGAACTGGCAGAATCCTGGGAAATCAGTCAGGATCAGCTGCAATGGACTTTCAAATTAAGAAAAGAACTGAGATGGTCTGATGGTGCTCCTTTCAATGCGGCGGATGTCTTGTTTACGCTGGAAGTAGTCAATCATCCAAATTTTCCAAATGCTGCCAGGGACGCTCTGACCACAAACCAGAAAACAGTCTCCTGGCGCATGGTCGATGATCATACAGTGGTTGCGGAATTACCATCTGTATTCGCCTCATTTTTGAGGAAACTGGATTCCACTACGCTTCCCATCATTCCAAAACATAAGTGGGAAAAAGCATTCCGGGCAGGAACTTTGAGTGAGGATCTTTCGGTTAATGTGAGACCTGTCGATTACGTAACACTCGGCCCCTTCATGCTGAAACAATACAAGACTGGACAATACGTTCAACTTATGAGAAATCCACACTATTGGAAGCGTGATTCAAACAATCAACCATTACCTTACCTGGAGGAGATCGTTTTTCTCGTACTTTCGGATCTCAATCTGGTCCATATGAAAATGCAAACCGGAGAAATCGATACTTTCTACAGTATTAGACCGCAGGACGTTGCTTTGATGAAGGAGAAAGCTTCGCTAATTGGGATGAAACTTTACAATCTGGGATCTTCGTATGGATATGAAGGTCTTTTCTTCAATCAAAATGGCGGGAGAAATCCAAAAACGGGAATGCCTTACCTGGATCACATAAAACGATCCTGGTTCACAGATTTGAACTTCAGGAAAGCGGTTGCTTACAGCATCGACCGTGAGGCGATGGTTAAGAATGTGCTTTTTGGAATGGGACAACCGTCTTTTGGGCCTGAAAGTCCAAGCAATGTACTCTGGTACAACAACGGTATCGTTAAGTACCCTTACAACTTGGATGCGGCAATGCGGCTTTTGGCGAATTCAGGATTCTTCAAAAAGATTGACAAGGACGGCAAGGCGGTCCTTTATGATTCCCGGTCAAATCCCGTTCGTTTTTCACTTTTTACAAATGCCGGCAATACAGTCAGAAATCAGCAGTGCCTGAACATCGTGAGCGATTTGGCAAAACTGGGGATAACAGTGCATTATTCTGCCGTTGAGTTTCGGTCTTTGGTTTCAAAAATCATCAGTTCGTATGATTACGACTCAATCTTGCTTGGCAAGTCTCATGAAATTGATCCGGCCGATAGCATGGCGACATGGACAAGCTCAAGCTCCGGACACTTCTGGTGGCCGAATCAACAAACCCCGGCAACAAGCTGGGAAAAGCGAATTGACGAACTCATGCGTCTGCAGAACGAAACTTTCGATCAACGTGAACGAAAGAAGTATTACGATGAAGTGCAATATCTCCTTTCCGATCAGCTCCCCATGATTTTTACAGTAAATGAGACGATCTGGGTTTGTGCAAAAGAGAAGATTGGCAACTTAAAGCCGAGCGTCTCCCGCCATCGGACTTTGTGGAATGCTGAAGAACTCTATTGGCGAAACTAGTGTCCTGTAACATATGGATGTTTACTGATTCCTCCCGTTATTAGAACCTTGTGTTACACGTCATTAATTCGCGCAATAACGATTCAACGAACTCGTTTATACTCTGCGAAGAATGTGTACACTTTCGATCTATCTTTCCCGTAAATTCCGTAACCGTTAATGGCGTAGGTCTTCCCATCAACGATTTCCTCCCTGAAGGTTTCAATCGTCTCTGAATCTTTTCGGCTCCAGAAGATTTGCGATCCGTCCAAACGGCCTTCGAGAATCTTGACTCCTGATCGATCGGAATCGACCCGGCAATATAGTTTCCCATTCTCGACATAATCACGCGCCAGAATCTTTTCCGTTGTGCCATCAGGATAAGTGACCATCTGTGTGCCCTCCAATGTGTATTTATCGACGACTTTATACACATGATGCACTTTTAAGCTCTTAACGGGAGTTCCATCCGGAGCATACACATAAAAGATTCCTTTCCATTCGCCTGCATATTCTGAAAACAAGTTCGCCGGAACTTGCCCCGGAGAAACCGCAGCAACCAGAAAGACCAAGATAGATGCGATGCCAGCAGCTTGAACGCGTGCGGTGTTGCTCACGAAACTATGATCCTATTTCATCGCTCATTTGACAACCGTTGTACAGTAGGACAATGAACCCATCTAATGACCTACTATCCAGTATTATCCATTGGGCGGAAAAGGAAGAGCCGGTACGGGCGTTGGTACTGGTCGGTTCCCGGGCGCAACCGGAACAAACAGATGACCTGGCAGATTTCGATATAAGGCTGTTCACACGGAATCACGAAAAATATGTTGAGGACGATCAATGGCTTTCGCGAATTGGCAAGTTATGGCTCTACGTTCCCGATCAATATGACGAAGCGGGCGAAGTGGT
>JAKEFK010000008.1 GCA_022616075.1 bacterium | reverse complement strand
TCCCGCCTGTGTCTCTTACAAACGGCTTCCAACCTCTTAAGTTTGATAGTGACCTCGCAAGTCCAATACACTGTCCATCTTTGAAAGTTCAAACCGCCAAGGCGCCAAGAACGCCAAGGTGAAAATAAAAATTCTTTTCTTGGCGAACATGGCGTCTTGGCGGTTGAAAATAAGTCATTCTAGATGGGGCGCAATACCCCAGTTTAGAAAAAAGGCCAGGTAACAAAATTCGTCCGATACCTGGCCTTTTGAATTTTTGCCAGGTTGAATTTACTCCCATTCAATTGTGCCGGGTGGCTTTGTTGAAATATCGACAGCGACTCCGGAGATACCGGGAAGTTGCAGGATGCGATCGCGAAGCTCTTTCAGAACTTCAGATGGTAGAAGCGCGGGTCTTGCGGTCATGGCACGTTCAGAAAGTACCGGTCTGATTACAACGAATTCACGTCCGCTTTGATTGATTTCCAGCGGAACAAACACGGTGGGACACTGCCAGATTTTCCGGTAAAGACCGTGATGCCGCAGAGCATCCATCACAATCGCGTCCGCTTCGCGCAGCAGATCGAGCCTTTCACGCGTGATGGTGGCCGCAAGCGGACGCGCCTTCGTTACACCATAACCGGTAAGATCAACAACGCAACGGTTAACTCCTGGAACTTTTTGAAAGATTTTCGCAGCTAGCGATTCGGCATTTTCAGCAACGACATTTCCCCATAACATCACTGGATGCTCATAGGAGCGCAGATCCGCTTTTACGCCGACCGAACGCACGGGAAGAACGATTCCATAAGTGGCTGTTTCAGCCAGGATATTTTTGAGAGCTTGCTGAGACTCGAAAAGACTTTCTGCATCAACAAAAGAATCATCGGAACAAAGGAGTCGAATGCCGAGACCGGGGCCGGGAAATGGATGGCGCCAGACAATCTCTTCAGGCAATCCAAGCGTTTCACCCAGTTCGCGGACTTCCGTTTTATAGAGTTCTGAAAGCGGCTCAATCACGCAGCCCTGTTGAATCATCTGCTGGATTACAGGCACGCGATTATGATGCGTTTTGATCACATCCGCGCGTTTGGTGCCGCCCGTTTCGATCGTGTCCGGATAAATCGTGCCCTGTGCAAGGATAGAACCGTTCAGATTCAGATGCTCCGTCTGCTTGTGAAATACATCAACGAAAGTATCACCGATGATGCGGCGTTTCTTTTCAGGATCAGTAACACCTGCAAGGGTTTTTAGAAAAAGTTCGGAAGCATCGCTAAAATAGAGATTCGCTCCAAGACCGTGCCTCATGAGTGCTTCAAGGACCATCTCACTTTCATTCTTCCTCATCAGCCCGTTATCAATGTGAAGCAGGTGGACATTCTCAGGACCAAGCGCACGGCCAAGAAGCAGCGCGCAGACAGTGCTGTCGATTCCTCCGGAAGCAAGCAAGAAAACCGGGCGCCCGGCGGCTTGGCTGGGAATCCGCTCGATTACTTCCTGGAGGTAGTTCTCCATGGTCCAATCGGCGCGGCAACCACAAATGTTGATACAAAAGTTCCGCAGCATCTCTTCCCCGTGAATCGTGTCATCGACTTCCGGATGAAATTGGAATCCGTATCGGCGCAGCGAATCACTGGCGATGGCCGCGTTTGCATGCGAAATGCCCCCGGTGATCGAGACTCCGATCTCATCGAAACCGGCCGGACAGAGCGTTACCGTGTCTCCATGACTCATCCATACAGTTTCTTCGCGATCCATTCCGGTGAAGATCGGACTCCCACCCTGGATGCGAAGCACAGCTGGGCCATACTCGCGCTGGGTGTGTTCCACACGGCCGCCATAGTGCTTTGCGATTTCCTGATGTCCGAAGCAAAAACCAAGAATCGGAATCGGCAAATCGTACATTCGCTTGTCATAAAGACTGTCTTCATCGTAAGCAGAAAGCGAAGGACTACCCGACAGAATGATTCCTTTGAATTGAGCCAGACGCTCCACCGGGTCTTCCGGCTGCAGAATCTCCGCATAAACTTTTAGCCGTCGGATCTTGGTGGCAATCAGGTGCGCGTATTGTCCCCCAAAATCCAAAACAGCGATTGCATCATGTTTCATATTGCTTTTTTAACTTGGTCCGTTGCTTTATTATTCAGATTGACAAGCTGCATGGCAAATTTCACCGCGGAGTAACAGATCACAGTGTGCCTTTCATGTACCACGCAAGCCAGAGGAGCCACAATCCAACCAGAAGAAAAAGGAACGAAAAAAAACGGCTTCGCCGTTTGATAAAGTAGTAGAAAGCTCCAGCCACCAGGACAATTCCGGTGCCAAGAGTTAGACCGAAAAGTCCCTTCCAAAAGGCTGCCAGCAGATTTGCGATTAAGTCCATAAAATAGATTCTTCAGCTATCACGTTGCGCCGACCTGAGAGATAATTTCTTTTACGCTTCCTTGAATTCCGAGAACTGAGGTGTCGATGACACAGTCGGCTTTTGCGTACAGCGGTTCGCGTCCCTGCAGAAGATTTTGCAACTGTGCAAAGGCATTCGGGTAGTTCGTCATCGGTCTTGGATCCTGATTGAGCACGCGGTTCCAATGATCTTCCGGCCGTGCCTTTAGCCATACGATTTTGCAATGGCTCTCCAGAAGGTCAAACGTTTCATTTCGCATCACGATCCCGCCACCCGTTGCGACAACGGCCCGTTTTTGCTGGAGGATCAGGTCGAGCAAAACCTCCTGTTCGAGCTTTCGATAGTATTCTTCGCCATGCACCTCAAAAATGTTCTGCAGCGTCAATCCCGCGGCCTTTTCGATGCGTTCATCCAGCTCAACAAATTCCCACTTCATCGCAGCCGCCAGCTTCTTGCCGATCGTTGTTTTGCCGGCGCCACGAAGTCCGATCAGTGCAATGAGCTCCTGTTTCTGCTGCAAGCGATTGGATAACCACTGATAAAGCTCTTTCAGTTGTTTTGCGTCACACCGGTTCATCATGGAAAAAATCGAATCGAGCAATCGTGAGCGTGAGTCGGCCCCTTGCATCCTCCAAATGCCGGAAAGGAGCAAGGAAGGTGGAATGTTCAGCGCTTTGCAAAGGCCGGCCAACCTGTTGAGGGAAATGTTTCCGCGGCCCGATTCAACATCCGCGAGAAACCGCACGCTGAGATGAGCCCGCCGCGCAAGCTCCTTCCTCGAAATACCCTTCTGGCGGCGTAAGTCGGAGACTCGCGTCCCTAATTCGCTCAAAATATTCATTGAGATGCATTATATTGCGGTTTTGTTGGATTGACAAGTCATTTTACATGCATTAAAATTCATTTCCCGAGGAAAAACAACATGATTTCATTTGAAACTTCTCCCGATTCCTATCGCCACTGGAAGCTGAAAATCGATGGCGCGATCGCCTTTCTGACTATGGACGTGCAGGAAGATGCGCCGCTGGTGCCGCAGTACAAATTAAAACTGAACTCTTATGATCTGGGCGTGGACATCGAGCTCGCGGATGCTGTTCAGCGATTGCGTTTTGAACATCCGGAAGTCAAAACTGTAGTCTTGCGAAGCGGCAAAGGAAATATTTTTTGTGCCGGCGCAAATATCTTTATGCTGGGAAGCAGCGGCCACGGCTTTAAAGTCAACTTCTGTAAATACACCAATGAGACGCGCCTGGCTATGGAAGACGCGTGCCGCTTCAGCGGTCAGCACTATATTGCCGCGTGCAATGGCACGACCGCTGGAGGTGGATACGAGCTTGCCCTGGCCTGCGATGAAATCATTCTTGTGGAAGATGGAAATAGCGCGGTGAGCCTTCCGGAAACTCCTTTGCTGGGCGTGCTTCCCGGGACCGGCGGATTGACCCGGGTGGTGGATAAGCGCAAAGTTCGCCGCGATAGAGCGGACGTCTTCTGTACACTGGCCGAAGGAATCAAGGGGCAACGCGCGGTGGATTGGGGACTCGTCGATTATCTTGCTCCGCGAAGCCGCTTTGACGAATTTGTAACCGAGAGAGCGAAAAACTGGGCCGAACGGGAAAAGGGCAAAACCGGATCCGGCATTCCACTAAAACCGCTCAACCCCACTATTTCAAATGATGAAATACTATATCATAATGTGAAACTCACTCTCGACCGCCAAAGACGAGTTGCAACTTTAACTGTTCAAGGTCCGTCCGCTGGTCAGCCCGAGAACGCTTCTGCGATTTGTGAAGCAGGATCCGATTTCTGGCCGTTGCGGACCTTCCGCGAAATCGATCACGCGTTCCTGCACCTTCGTTTCAATGAACCGGAGATAGGAATGCTCTTGTTGAAAACCGAAGGGGATCTGGAAGCGGTGCAAAAAATGGACGAAATCCTTGCCCGCGAAAGTGCTCACTGGTTTGTGAAGGAAATCTTGTTGTTCATGAAACGGACGTTGAAGCGGCTGGACGTAACTTCACGAACGATTTTCGCGCTGATTGAGCCCGGTTCCTGTTTCGCAGGCTCCCTCTTCGAGCTGGCTCTTGCAGCAGATCGATCTTACATGCTGGATAGTCCGGACGAGGAAGTCAGGATCGCCCTGACCTCTTTAAACCGCGAATTCTTTCCGATGAGCAATGGTTTAACGCGCATTCAGACTCGCTTTCTCGCGGATCCTGATCACTCCGAATCGGTCTTTTCCTTGCCCCAACCGATGAAACCGCAAGATGCAGAGAGGGCGGGTCTTGTCACGTTTTCGATTGATGATCTGGACTATGAAGATGATGTGCGCGTTGCTATCGAAGAGCGCGCGAGCTTGTCTCCGGATGCGCTCACCGGCATGGAATCAAACTTGCGTTTTGCAGGTCCGGAAACGATGGAAACAAAAATTTTCGGGAGATTGTCCGCCTGGCAAAACTGGATTTTCATTCGCCCTAACGCAGTGGGCGAACAGGGCGCGCTGAAATTGTACGGTTCTCCTCAACGCCCTGCGTTTGATTGGAAGAGAACTTGAGCGGAGCCGGCAGAATGCCAGCGGTCATCAATGCCGGCTGAAAGCCGGCGCTCGTCAGGCGTTCTGAGATGAGCGCCAGCCTCCAGGCTGGCATAAATGTCCGCCGGCATTTTGCCGGCTAGCCGAGGAGTATTTATGAGCACAGTGAATCAGTTTGAGAAAATTCCGAACAATGTAAATCTGAGTGAAGACCGCCGTTTGCAACGGGCTTTGGAAACATGGCAGCCGGATTATTTGCAATGGTGGCTGGAGATGGGTCCTACTGATTTTCAAAAGGACTCGATTTACTTACGCACCGCAATATCGGTGGAACCGAGCGGCTGGGCGCATTTTGATTACGTGAAAATGCCCGATTATCGCTGGGGAATATTTCTCGCGCCACCAGCGCAGGATTCACACATTCGATTCGGTGATTTCGAAGGGCAACCGGTCTGGAATGAAATTCCCGGCGAATTCCGGAACTGGCTGCGCCGTATTGTTGTGACGCAAGGGGATACAGAACCTGCGAGCGTTGAACAACAGCGAAGGTTGGGACACACAGCCCCCAGTTTGTACGACCTGCGCAATCTTTTTCAAGTGAACGTGGAAGAAGGACGCCACCTGTGGGCGATGGTCTATTTGCTTCACAGATTTTTCGGACGCGATGGCAGGGAAGAAGCTGAGGAATTACTGTCGCGCCGAAGCGGCAATCCGGATAAACCCCGCATTCTGGGCGCTTTCAATCAGCCTGTAGAAAACTGGCTGGACTTTTTCATGTTCACGATGTTCACAGATCGCGACGGCAAGTACCAGCTACTTGCTCTGAGTGAGAGCGGTTTTGATCCTCTCGCCCGCACCACAAAATTCATGCTGACGGAAGAAGCGCATCACATGTTTGTCGGGGAATCGGGTGTGATGCGAATTGTGCAAAGGACCGCCGAGCTCATGAAACAGGATCCAAATGAAGACGTGCGCAAAATGGGTGGAATCGATCTGCTCACGATTCAAAAGTACATCAATCTCTGGTACAGCTTGAGCGCAGATCTTTTTGGCGGCGAAATCTCTTCAAACGCGGCGAACTATTTCGGCGCCAGCTTGAAAGGACGCCACAAAGAAGATAGTTACGAAGATCATCAGGTGAAGTCCGATTCCTATAAGATGGCCGTTCCGGAAAACGGAAAGTTAAAAGATCAGGAAGTTCCCTTGCGCAATGCGATGAATGAAGTGTTGCGGGATTCTTACATCGATGATTGTCAGCGCGGCTGTGACCGCTGGAACAAAGTTCTGGAACAGGCCGGTTTTCCTTTCCGGCTTAGAATCCCCAACCGGAGGTTCAATAGGCACATCGGAATCTACGCCGATATGCATTTCACACCGGAAGGGGATCCTATCAGCGCTGAACAATGGGAGCGGTACAAACAGGACTGGCTTCCGGATGATCAGGACCGGGAGTACGTGCAAAGTTTGATGAAACCGGTTTACGAGGTTGGGAAAATTGCAAACTGGATCGCCCCGCCTGATAAAGGCGTCAACGCCAAACCATTCGCCTTCGAATATGTCCGCTTTCAATAAAATTGGCGCACTTGGCGTCTTGGCGGTTTGAAATATAATTGAATCATCGTAGGAGGTTTTTATGGCTTTAGGAGTGATTGAAGAGTTGTTGGGAAAGGATTTGGAAGCGCTGCTTCGTCATGAATGCAAAGGGATCAAACGGGATCAGCTGCATTTGCCTGGTCCCGATTTTGTAGATCGCGTGTGGATTCCTACCGATCGAAATCCACAGGTTCTGCGAAATTTTCAATCCTTGATTTCACACGGACGTTTGAACGGAACAGGTTATGTGTCTATTTTGCCTGTGGATCAGGGTATTGAACATTCCGCAGGAGCATCCTTTGCTCCCAATCCGGTATATTTCGATCCGGAAAGCATTGTGCAGCTTGCGATGGAAGGTGGTTGCAATGCTGTTGCTTCAACATTGGGAATACTCGGTTCGGTCTCCCGCAAATATGCTCATCGAATTCCCTTCATCGTAAAGATCAATCACAATGAATTCCTGAGCTATCCCAACAAATTCGATCAAATCCTGTTTTCCAGCGTTGAGCAGGCATGGAACATGGGCGCTGCAGCTGTGGGCGCGACCATTTATTTCGGTTCCGCAGAATCCTCCCGCCAGATCCAGGAAATCAGTGTGGCCTTTCAGCGTGCGCATGAGCTCGGCATGGTCACCATCCTCTGGTGCTATTTACGCAATTCTGCGTTCAAAGTCGGAGAGACGGACTACCATGTGGCGGCGGATCTGACGGGACAGGCCAATCATCTTGGCGTAACGATCCAAGCAGACATCGTGAAACAAAAGTTGCCTGAAAATAACGGCGGATTCAACGCGCTGAAGTTCGGAAAAACGCACAAAAAAGTCTACGAGCAACTCACCAGCGATCATCCGATCGATCTTTGCCGTTATCAGGTTGCGAACTGCTATATGGGCCGTTCCGGTTTGATCAACTCGGGCGGCGCTTCCGGCAGCAACGATCTGGCTGAAGCCGTGCGCACCGCCATCATCAACAAACGCGCAGGCGGGATGGGTTTGATCTCCGGACGAAAAGCGTTCCAGAAACCGATGTCAGATGGCGTGAAGCTGCTCAATTTGATACAGGATGTTTATCTCGCGAAAGAAATTACTGTGGCATAGCTAAGCACGCTTGACGAAATCAATCGCCAGGTCTATCCTCCATATATGGAGGTGGATATGGAGCTCAGCAAAAAGACCACTGTTCTATTTCCCCCGGATCTTCACGAAAAACTAACAAAGCTAGCGTTACAGCAAGGTGTGAGCATGGGGGAACTGATACGAAACGCATGCGAACAACTTTATGGAATTGCATCAAAGGACGATAGAGTTTCTGCGGTGCGCGAGCTGGCAGCGCTGTCTCTTCCAGTGGCGAGTCCAAGGAAAATGAAGTTGCAGTCCGTCCCGCGACCAAAAGAGATTTCAAAGTGATTCTGGTCGATTCGAATATACTCATGTATGCGGCAGGAAAAAGCCATCCGAACAAAAGTCCCAGCACGTCTTTTCTTGAAAAGGTTGCTGGTGGTGATGTTGAAGCGGTGATCGATGCAGAAATACTCCAGGAAATACTTCATCGTTATCGGGCGATTGGGCGATGGAAAGACGGACGTAAAGTCTACGATTTTTCTCGCCAAATTTTTCCAATTGTGATCGGGATTACTGCTGATACAGTGGACTTTGCGCGCGCGATCCTCGATCAGTATCAGAACCTTATGGCTAGAGATGCCCTTCATGCCGCGGTGATTCAGTTGCACGATATTGAGTCATTCTGCAGTTATGACCGGGACTTCGATGATATCCGAGGGATACGTCGCGCAGAACCTTCCGATTTTCTCTAGATAAGACCGGTAAGGAAGTCTGCGATCTCCTTCCAGACCACCGGCTGGGAAAGTAAATCGTTGTGACCGACGGAGGGAAGCAGTACCCATCGAGTGAGAGCTTTCATCGTAGAAGCCACCTTTTTTCCCTGACCGGCAGGAATCAGATCATCCAGTTCGCCATGAATCATGAGCACCGGACAAGTGATATCCTGCGCAGCACGTAATGCATCGTAACGCTCCTTCAGCGCAAAGCCGACCAGCCACTCCGAGAAATGAAGCGCGGCAACATCCCGCAAAGAGGTCCATGTACTCATCGCTATTAATGCATCGGCCTGGCCGGTTTGCTGCGCAGTCTGAACCGCAACAGATGCTCCCAGCGACCAGCCACAAAGGATGATCAGATGATCCGCAAATCGCCCTTTCAACCAATTGACTGCTCCGGCGCTGTTCCGCAAGATGTTTTCTTCGGACGCGCTTCCTTTGCTTCTTCCGTAACCGGGATAATCTACAACCAGAAAGGGGATTTGGAACGCTTGCAATTCTTCCAACAAGCCGGACCGGCGGAGCGTTTCCAGATTTTCACCGTTGCCGTGAAAATAGATCATCACCTGTTTGCGTGCAGACCGTTCCGGTTCGTACAACCATCCATCGATTTCCAGGTCCCAGGCCGGCCGCGTAAAGGAAGCCGGCGGTTTTTCCGGCACGGCAATGGAAGGAGCAGGATAAATCATGCTCTGGACAAAGCGGTTGTTCATTGAAACTATGATTGCCAGGCAAAGCAAAAAAGCAATGCTGTAGAAGCCAGCTTTCTTCATAGTCATCCTCTTACTTGAATCGGGCGGCTTCCCGTGCTATATTTATCGTCTTCCTCGATAGAAGTTTACCCGCTTTCTATCTAATCTTAAGAAATCTGGGAGTGAATTCATATGGCTAAGAGATGCGATGTCTGTGGCAAAGGCCCTGTTCGGGGGAATAACGTGAGCCACGCTCATAATGTGACGAGCCGCCGGTGGATGCCGAATCTTCACAAGACGAAGGTGAAAATTGGCGAATCGATCAAGACGTTGAAAGTCTGCACGCGTTGTCTGCGATCCAATCTCGTCCAGAAAGTCGTGTAATTTTCACCGCAGAGGACGCAGATGGCGCAGAGAAAAATAAAAATGACTCTTAACTCTGCGGTCTCAGCGTTCTCTGCGGTGAAATTATTGAGGCGGGGTTCCACGGAGCTGATCCAGCTCTTCTTCCAATCTGCGGCGTTCCTCTTTTTCCTGCTTTAGCTGGCGGCGAGCTTCCGCGAGCTGCTGAACCATTGCATCCGCAGCGGCCTGATCTCCATCTTCTATGGATTTGATTTTTCTCTGTAGCTCCGCGTAATTTTTTGAAGCTCGATCAAACTCAACGCGAACTTTTTGCAAATCCAACTGGCTTTTGCTGATATGGTCCTGCAGTTTTTTTAACTCCAGAGCCTTCCCCTCCATATCTTTTTTCATTTGCGCGATTTGTGCTTCCGCTGCGGCTTTCTCTTTTTGCAACTGCGAAAGCTTCGCATCGGCGGCACGGCCTTGAGATTCTTTTTCGCGTTTTACACTGGAAAGTTGATTCTCGCGCACGAGCAGCTGTTTCTTGAATTGTGTGGAGGTCGCATGCGCTGTTTTTGTAAGATCCACCAGCTTGTTTTGCAGCTCATCCTTTTCCAGTTTCGTTTTTTCTAATTCCTGACGAGTTGCAGCTTGTTCACTTTGCAAAGCTTCCACCGTTTGATTGTGGGAATGAAGCCATAAAAGAAAACCGACGACACCAGCAACCAGGAGAGCGCCTACCAATCCAAATTTGACGGGATTAAACCCCTTTTCTTCCTGTTCTTCGCGCATGCAATCACCTCAAAAAATCATTTTCTTACCGCAGAGATCTCTAGAACGCGGAGGATGAAAATAATTTCTTTTTTAACTCTGCGTTCTCCGCGTCCTCTGCGGTGAATCTTTTCTAGGATAGCCCTCCGGCGGTTCAGAATTCAAGTCTTGATTTTCGCTTTTTCTTCGCCTATGCTTAAAAGGACGGATTTCACCGCAGAGAACGCCGAGAACGGCAGAGCGAAGTTTTTCTTCTCCCTGCGAACTCTGCGATCTCCGCGGTGAAAATCCGGGGAGGAGCAAGTTTGTATTTAACCAAGGTACAAAAAGAAATTTTTGATTACGTTCAGAATTTCATTCAAGCAAGAGGGTACGCGCCCAGCATGGAAGAAATCGCGCGTCATTTTCGTTATACATCTCTCGCAACTGTCCACAAACATTTGACTCATTTGCAGCAAAAAAAGTTGATTCGCCGAAAAAGAAATTCCGGCCGTTCGATCGAATTGATTCCGGTGGATTCAGAACAACAGGGCTCGGAAGTGCCGTTACTGGGCTATGTAGCGGCGGGAAAACCGATCGAAGCGATTCAGATGAATGAAGTCATTTCGGTTCCTCCGGATATGGTTGCCCGAAAGGGGAAAACTTATGTCTTGCAGGTCCGTGGCGATTCGATGATCGAGGAGCAAATCCGGGATGGAGATTATGTGATCGTGGAAGATCGCCAGACCGCTGAAAATGGCGAAGTTGTGATTGCCTTAATTGATAAAGAAGAAACAACTTTGAAGAAATTCTATCGTGAGAAAAACGGGAGCATCCGGTTGCAGCCGGCGAATCCTGAGATGAAACCCTTTTCCATCGCGTCGGACAGGGTCAAAATCCAGGGAATTGTCATCGGGATCCTTCGGAAGTATTGAGGGAAAAACTTGCTAATCTCTGCCCGCGACCTTAGATTTATGTTGTGGTGGTAGCTGGTGAACACCACAAGGTATAGTGGTTGATCATGTTTATACATGTCGATATGGATGCATTTTTCGTGGCGGTCGAGGAGTTGCTGAACCCGGCATTACGAGGGAAGCCAGTGGCTGTCGGAGGCTCTCCGGATGGTCGTGGTGTGATTGCATCTGCATCTTATGAGGCGCGGCATTTTGGTGTGCGTTCCGCCATGTCCAGTTATCAGGCAAAAAAAATCTGTCCGAATTTGATTTTCGTTCCTGCTCATTATGATGAATATGCAAATTATTCCGATGCTCTGGCTGCAATTCTGGAACGTTATTCCCCGGATGTGGAATGGGTGTCGATTGATGAAGCCTACGTAAACCTCTATGGTTTTGAACGTCTATACGGTCCGGCTGTTGCGGTTGGTGAAAAGATCCGGACCGCCATCCAGAAAGAACTTCATTTAAGCGCTTCGATCGGTGTGGCCCGGAACCGTTTGATGGCAAAAGTTGCTTCTGAATATGCCAAGCCTCATGGATTATTGTTTATTCTTCCGGGACATGAGGAAAGTTTTCTTAAAACTTTGCCGGTGCGCGCGTTGCCTGGAGTGGGTGAAAAATTAGAAAAAGAACTTCAGGAAATGGGGATCAGCACAATTGGTGATCTCGCTGCGATGCCCACAGATCTTTTGCAAGCGGTTTTTGGGATTTATGGTTATTATCTGTGGAAACGCGCTCATGGAGAAGATAGTGTTCTCCATGTTCCCGCCGTTGAATCAAAATCGATCAGCCGTGAAATCACATTAGATCAGGATACGGTGGATGAAGAATATTTATCTTCTGTTCTCCATTTGTTGATAGAAAAAGCGGCAAATGAGCTCCGAAAAACCCGGCGCAAAGCCAAAACTATCACCTTGAAGCTCCGGTATACGGATTTAAAACGCGTCTCACGCGCGGTAACGCTGGAGAAAGCCACCAATCTGGATGAAATCATTTATAAGAACACGATGGATCTGCTGCAGCAGAACTGGCAACGGCGTGTTCGTATCCGTTTAATCGGGATACATCTTTCACAGTTTGAACCGGAGACAGGACAACTCGAGCTCTTTCCCGATCCGAAGGAGACCAAATACAGAAATCTTTATGAGAAGATGGATCAAGTTCGTGAACGATTCGGTTTTGAATCCGTTCGCGCAGGCAAAAGCACCCTCCTCCGCACATTAAACTTTTAATCAGAGTAACACAGGCGTCTCGCCTGTGGCCAGCTTGCACAGGCGGGACGCCCGTGCTACTTTGCTAAGCCGATGTAGGACATCATGCGGCCGGAGGAGCCGTCCCGGCGATAGGAAAAGAAAAGATCCGGATGGCAGGACGTGCAAATCTCACATACATCCATTTCTTCCACTCCTGACTCCTGAAGTTGCAGGATTGCAGCCAATCGCAGATCCAGATGTGGCTTGTCTTTTCCCGCAACAACCACACCACTGCCAAACTTCTCTGCAAATCGTTCCGCAAGATCCTGTCCCACTTCATAACAGCAAGGACCAATGGATGGCCCGATCGCGACACTTGTATTGCGCGGAAGGAGAGCCAGAGTCTTTGGCAGGATTTCCTCATAGAGACCACGCCATCCTGCGTGAATCGCAGCAACAATTCCGTCCGGATGATGAACAAGGATCGGTAGGCAATCGGCAGTTAGAATGGACAACAGGTCGTTCGAAGATTTGCTGTACGTGCCATCAGCCTGGATTCCGGGCACAAACTCGGTAGCGGAAATGCAGACGTTCGAATGCACCTGCTTCGGCTGAATTAAAGCGCGCGTATCAAGCCCTTCTGATTCAAACAAGTTCAGCCGGTTCGCGATCACTTCCGGGTCTCCCGGCTTTTTACCGAATCCGAGGTTGCCCCACGCGCGCGTGGTAAATCCGTGGATCACCGCAGAGTCTTCGAATAAAGTAGAAAAGAAAATAGCGTTTCGGAGTTGCACGGATCTATAGTTGCGCGCGTGACAGATCGGCAGCACCTTTCTCTTTCAATGCAGCGTGCGCTGCGGCCAAACGCGCGATTGGAACACGATACGGTGAACAGCTTACATAGTGAAAATTGAGACGGTGACAGAACTCCACAGACTCAGGATCACCGCCGTGTTCTCCGCAAATTCCAATCTTCAAGTCGCCCCGGGCTGACTTCCCCTTTTCGACTGCTATTCGTATCAACTCACCCACTCCATCGCGATCGATCGAAACAAACGG